>JAKAPL010000112.1 GCA_021807105.1 Myxococcales bacterium
GGCAGCCGGCGAGGTGGCCGGCAAGAAGCCTGCACGGGGAGCGAGCGGCGGGAAGCGGGCGCGGGGCGTCCGCGTTGGGCGCCGGGGGTCTTGCTCCGGGTAGGGGCGAGCAGAGCGGAGTTATGGCTACGCCTGAGATTCGGAGTAGGTCGGGGACGGGCTGCTGTCTGCCGCGCTCCCTCGCGATCGTTCGACGCCCGAGGCGATCACGCGAGGCGCAGCGCCGACCGCGTTCGGCACGAAACGGCGGCGGACCCGGCTCCCCCTCACCGCTGCCCCGATGAACGCGCATCCCTCGCAAAGAGCGCTCCATTCATCGACGCTGAAGTCATGTTCATGGCGGAGGATCCGTGTCTCCAGGAGGAGGGGCTCGCGGCCATTCGCCTGCGGCTGGCGCCCATCCCGGATGAACAGAGATCCTGCCGCATGGAGACCCGGTCATGCGGCATGGAGGGAATGCTCATGCCGGATGGAGGGCAGCTCATGCCCCATGAAGGCCAAGGGAAGGCGGATGAAACTGAATTCATGGCGAATGAATCGACATTCATGCCGGATGAGATCGATCTCATCGACCATGAACGGCTTCGCATCCGGGATGAAGGCCCGATCCTCCTGCATGAAGGTCAGCTCATGCTCCATGAAAGCCAGCTCATGCTCCATGAAAGCCAGCTCATGCTCGATGAAAGCCAGCTCATGCTCGATGAAAGCCAGCTCATGCTCGATGAAGGTCAGCTCATCCTGCATGAAAGCCAGGTCATGCCGCATGAAAGCTAGGTCCTGCCCCATGAGAGCCCGATCCTCCCGCATGAAGACCAGGTCATGCTCGATGATGACAGGCTCCTCCTGCATGAAGACGAGCTCATGCCGCATGAAAGCCAGCTCATGCTCGATGAAGGCCCGATCATCCTGCATGAAAGCCCGATCATGCCCCATGAAGGCCAAGGGAAGGCGGATGAAACTGAATTCATGGCGAATGAACCGACATTCATGCCGGATGAGATCGATCTCATCGACCATGAACGGCTTCGCATCCGGGATGAAGTCGGGTTCATGCGGCATGAGCCACGTTTGCAGCCGACTGACTCGCCTTTCATGCGGCATGAGCCACGTTTACAGCCGCATGACTCTCCTCTCCAGCGGCATGAGCCACGTTTGCAGCCGCATGAGCGGCCCTTCCAGCCGCAGGACCCATCGTTCCAGCATGGATGAGCCTTGTCGTGGCGGCAGGAGCACGCCTTCGAGCCGGATGAGCCCCCGGTCCAGGAGCCTCGCTATCTCGATTGGCCGCTTCCTCTTGTCGCGGTCCCCGACATCGTGTATAAGGCCGCGCCCATGGGGTTGGCGAACGAGAACGCCGGATTCACTCTCTGGCTGACCGGAATGCGTGGCGCGGGGAAGTCGACCCTGGCCGGCTTCCTCGGACAGCGGCTGCGGTCCATCGGTCGTCTGGTCGAGGTGCTCGACGAGAATGATCCGGAAAACTCGTTTGGTCCCGCCATGTTGGACGGATCTGCCGAGGGCAAGCCGGCCCGCCTCGCGCATGCCCGCCGGCTTGGCTACCTCGCCCGGCTCCTGACCCGCAACAACGTGATCGCGATCCTGGCGTCTCTCTCCCCGGACCGCGAGGCACGCAGCCAGAACCGCCGGGAGATCGGGCGGTTCGTCGAGGTCTTCGTCGACTGCGCCGTCGACGAGCTGATCCGGCGCGACGAGGACGGGCTCTACGCGAAGGCGCTCGCCGGGGAGTTGAAGAATTTCACAGGGATCACCGCCCCTTACGAACCGCCGACCAACGCGGAGATCACCGTGCGTACCCACGAGGAGACCGTCGAGGCGAGCGCGCGGCGCGTCTTCCAGGCTCTCCTCGACCTGGGTTATCTGCGGCCGGTCGAGGCCACCTCGTTGCTCGGGCAGAAGGCCCGCCGCAGGCCGCCTCCCGCGAAGGCGAAGCGGCCGGGCCGTCCGGCGCGAGCGCACCGCGACGCGCCCCGGCGGGAGCGGACCGTGCGTAAGGCCGCGCGTGCGGCCGCTTCGGCCCGGCGCGCCCGGCGGTAGAGCGGGAACGCCGATGTCCGCGCCAGGCGTGGCGGAGGGGCCGGGCGGAGCGCGAGATGCAGCCCTTGGTGTCGGCCTCGACGCTGGCGAGGGCGCTGATTCGGACGGCGCGCGCCGCGAGATCTGCGCCCGAAGCGCCGGGAAGCTCGACGAGGCCCGCCGCGAGATCGCCGCTCTCGGCGGCGCCCTGATCGCCTTCTCGGGCGGGGCCGACAGCGCCCTCGTGGTGCGGCTCGCGCGGGACGTCCTCGGAGGCCGGGCGGTGGCGCTGACCGCGGTCTCGGCAAGTCTCCCGCCCGGCGAGCGGGAGGCCGCGGAGGTCTTCTGCCGGGACCTGGGCGTGCGCCACGTGATCGCCCTAGGCGGCGAGCTGTCGGATCCGCGGTACGCGAAGAATCCGGAGGACCGCTGCTACTTCTGCAAGACCGAGCTGTTCGCCCTCTGCGGGCGGGAAGCGGCGCGGCTCGGCCTCCCCTATGTCCTTGACGGGTTCAACGCCGACGATCGGCGCGCGCATCGGCCAGGCCGGCGGGCGGGGGTCGAGCACGGCGTCCGCTCTCCGCTCGCGGAGGCGGGGCTCGGAAAGGAGGAGATCCGGGCCCATTCGTGGGCGCTCGGCCTGGCGACCTGGGACAAGCCGGCCGCCCCCTGCCTCGCCTCGCGGATCCCGTTCGGCACCGAGATCACGGCCGATCGGCTCGCGCGGGTGGGCGGGGCCGAGGCGGCGCTCCGGGAGCTCGGCTTCTCGGGCTTCCGCGTCCGCTTCCACGGAGAGATCGCCCGGCTGGAGGTCTCGGCCGAGGACTTCTCCCGGCTGCTCGATCCGCGCCTGCGCCGGGAGGTGGCGCGGCGGGTCGAGGCGCAAGGGTTCCGCTTCGTCGCCGTCGACCTCGCGCCCTTCGCGAGCGGCCGGCTGTCCGCGGCGCGGGAGGTCCGCTAGATGCCGTCCTGGCGCCGTCTGTTCGGAGGCCTCGCCGGCCTCGCCGGGGGGCTCCTCTGGACTCCGATCATCCTCTTCCTCGTCTGGCTGCCGAGGCTCTCGTATCCGGACGAGGTGGCGTACGGCGCCGCCGCCGCCTTCGTCCTCGCGCTCGCGGCCATCGGGTTCACCCGGCCGCGCTGGGGGGGGAGGATGCTCGCGGTGGCGGCGATCTCGTGGATGGGGCTCGCGATCCTGATGTTCCTTAGGGTCATCGAACCGGCGTAGTGGTCGGAGCCCTGATCCGTCGATGGGGGCGACAAGGGCGCATCGACTTCTGGGGCCAGGAGGAAACTCGGGAGCTGCACCCTCCTCGCGGGCCAGGATCGCGCCTCACACGGGAGAGGCTGCTTGTGGATGGATCAGGGCCGGCGGCGCCGTCCTTGACAGCGGGGGACGCCGCCCTATCATTCGCCGCCCGCCGTCATGCGCATCGTCCTGCTTTCCCGGAGCGGCACCCTCTACAGCACGCGCCGTCTCTCCGAGGCGGCCCGCCGGCGGGGGCACGACGTGCGCCTGCTCGACCCGGTGGAGTGCGAGCTCGTCATGACCGGCGGCGCCGTCGAGGTCTTCCATCGCGGGAGGAAGGTCGGGCCGGTCGACGCGGTGATCCCCCGGATCGCGCAGTCCGTGGCGAACTACGGGCTCGCGGTGGTCGAGCACTTCGGGTTGCGCGGGGTCGTGCTGGTCAACGACTCCAGCGCCATCGCCCAGGCCCGCAACAAGCTCCGCTGCCTCCAGGCTCTCGCCGCCCGCGGCATCGAGGTGCCGGCGACGGTCATGGCCCGCGACGCGACGCAGATCCGGCAGCTCGTCGGCCGCGTCGGCGGGGTGCCGGTGCTGGTGAAGCTCCTGCAGGCGAACGGGCGGACGGGGGTGATGGTCTGTGAATCGCTCCAGTCGCTCGGCGCGGCGCTCGAGACGGTCCTCGGCCTCGGTCAGAACTTCATCGTCCAGCAATATGTCGATCGGCGGGGCGGGCGGGACCTGCGTGCGCTCGTCGTCGGCGACCGGGTGGTCGCCGCGGTGCGGCGGCGGCCCAGGCCCGGACGGCTCGCCCGCACCCTCGGCCGGGGCGCGCGGCTCGCCGAGGCCGTGCTCACCCGCGAGCAGGCGGCCCTCGCCGTCGAGAGCGCACGGGTCGTCGGGCTCTTGGTCGCCGCCGTGGACATGGTCGAGGCCGGCGGCAAGACCCGGGTCTTCGAGGTCAACGCCTCGCCCGGCCTGGAGAGCCTCGAGAAGGCGACCGGGCGTGACTTGGCGAGCCCGATCATCCTGCTCGCCGAGCAGGAGGTCGCATCGAGGTCGGGGGCGCGGGTTCGCCGCGCGGACGGTGGTCGAGGCTAGGAGAGGACATGAACAACCGGACATGGGGCATCGCGGGTGGATTCCTCGGCGCCGTGCTGGCGGCGCGGGCCTTCGCCGCCCAGGCGACGGTCACCGTGACCGCGCCTCCGGCGTCCGTCGGCAAGCCGGCGGCCATCGACATCCGCTTTCGGGTGGCGGAGGGATCGCACATCGACCCCGAGGCCCCGTTGTCCATCCGGCTCACGGGGCCCGCGTCGGTCCGCTTCGACAAGGCTGAGCTCCACTACGCCGACGCGGTACCCCCGCCCGGGCCCGCGCCTCGATTCGTCGTTCACGCGACCGCCGGCGAGGCCGGAGAGCAGGAGATCCGGGTCGCGATGAGGTGGTACGTCTGCGCGGCGAGTCTCTGCACGCCGCGGCACGAGACCGAGACGGTCCGCTTGAGAGTCCGTTGAGCCGGATCGTCTGCGGCATCCATCCGGTCCGCGAGCTGCTGCGCGCGCGCCCCGGGGAGGTCGAACGGCTCCACTTCGCGCCGGGCGCCGGCCGCGGGGTCGGCGAGCTGCTCGCGCTCGCGCGCGAGACGGGCGTGCGTGGCCGTCCCGCCGAGCCGGGGCTCCTCGCGCGCCTCGCGGCGGGGGCGGCCCATCAGGGCATCGTCGCGGAGGTGACCGAGTACCGGTACTCCGATCTGGCCGACCTGCTCGCCCCCGGCGGCCAGCCGCCGCTCGTCCTCTTCCTCGACGGAATCGAGGACCCGCGCAACCTCGGGGCCATCGTCCGGTCGGCCGACGCGCTCGGGGCCCGGGGAATCGTCGTCCCGCAGGACCGCGCGGCGGGCGTGACCGCGACGGCGGCCAAGGCGTCGGCCGGGGCCATCGAGCGTTGTCCCGTGGCCCGGACGGTCAACCTGGCGCGGGCCATCGAGGAGGCCAAGAAGGCGGGGCTCTGGGCGGTCGCCGCCGCGCCGGACGGTGAGCGGCCAATTTGGGAGGTGGACCTGACGGGCCCCATGGCCCTCGTCATCGGGGCTGAAGGGCGGGGGATTCGGCCGCTCGTCCGGCGCCATTGCGACCTTTCGGTCCGCATCCCCATGGCTGTCCGGGCGGGTTCGCTCAACGCGGCAGCCGCGGCGGCGATCGTTCTCTACGAGGTTAAACGGCAGCGCCGGCCCGAAGAGACGAGCGCGGCCCCGGCGAAGGGGAGCCGCAGGGGGCTTGACACCGTGGTCGAGGACGAGTAGGAAGCGGGACTTCCTTTCATGCCGGGCTGTCCTGGTGCGCGCTGGCGTAGCTCAGTCGGTAGAGCAACTGCCTTGTAAGCAGTAGGCCGCGGGTTCGAATCCCACCGCCAGCTTGAGCCGAAAGAGGCGGTGAATGGACGTGCCCGAGGCGGCGAAGAAAAAGATGACGAGGATGAACGGACAACTGGAGGGGTACCCAAGCGGCCAACGGGAGCAGACTGTAAATCTGCCGGCATCTGCCTACGAAGGTTCGAATCCTTCCCCCTCCACCGCCGGTACCCAGGTCCGCGCGGGAGGCGAGCCGGGAGTGAGCAGCCGCGGGAATAGCTCAGATGGTAGAGCGTCAGCCTTCCAAGCTGAATGTCGCGGGTTCGAATCCCGTTTCCCGCTCCAGTCGAGTCGCCCTTGTAGCTCAGTCGGTAGAGCGCGTCCTTGGTAAGGACGAGGTCACCAGTTCAATTCTGGTCAAGGGCTCAAGTCGAGTAGCGGATCACCGAAGATTCAGGAGGACGCGATGTCGAAGGTGAAGTTCGAGAGGAAGAAGCCGCACGTGAACGTGGGGACGATCGGCCACGTGGACCACGGGAAGACGACGCTGACGAGCGCGATCACGAACCTCCTGGCGAAGAAGGGGT
>JAKAPL010000053.1 GCA_021807105.1 Myxococcales bacterium
CGGTGAGGGCGCCGGGCGCGAAGTAGAGGGCATTGCCGTTCAGGTTGACATTGAAGTCGCTACCCTCCCCGATGACGTCGATCTCGTCGCCGAGCGCGCAGCCCGTGGGGAGCGTGATCGTCACGCCCGAGCCATCCACGAGGTAGCCGCTGTTCTCGACCGCGGTGGTCGAGGCGGTGAGGGTGCTCCACGCGAGGCTCCCCGCGGGTCCGGTGGGCCCGGTGGCCCCCGTGGCCCCGTTCGTGCCGTTGGTCCCGTTGGTCCCGTTGGTGCCGCTCGGTCCGGTGGGCCCGGTCGCACCGGTGGCCCCAGTCGCGCCGGCCGCCCCGTTCGTCCCGTCAGTCCCGTTGGTACCGCTCGGTCCGGTGGGGCCGGTCGCACCGGTGGCCCCAGTCGCGCCGGTCGTCCCGTTGGTTCCGTTAATGCCGCTCGGTCCGGTCGCCCCAGTCGCCCCAGGCGCGCCGGTTGCCCCGGTCGCGCCGGCCGCCCCGTTCGTCCCGTCAGTCCCGTTAATGCCGCTCGGTCCGGTCGCACCGGTAGCGCCAGTCACGCCGGTCGCCCCCGTGGCTCCAGTCTCGCCTGTGGCCCCGGTGGCACCCGTCACTCCAGTCGCGCCGGTGGCCCCCTTTTCGCCGGCCGCGCCGTCGGTCCCGTCGCTGCCATTCGTGCCACTTGGCCCGGTCGGCCCCGTGGGGCCCGTGGCGCCGGTGACCCCCGGACGCCCCGCGCCGCCGCCGCAGGCGGCGAGGGCAAAGACGATCGAGAGAGCGAACGTGCGCGCGGGAGACATGGGCGTAACCTCCGAGAGGCCGGCAGTAAACGCCAGGACCGTGCGCCCGTCAAGCGCGAGGAGCATGGTCCGCCGCCGGTCACCGCGCCCGTGCGATCAACCGGCGGTGAGCGGGCGCTCGATCCGGTCGCCGACCCCTGAGGTGCGGCGCCCAGGCGCGCAGGTAGGCCCGATCGAGATCGGGGCTGCTGGCACGGGCGTCGACCTCGTCGTCGATCGGATCGACCTCACCAGCCACGCTTGGCGCCCTTGATCGCGAGCCACGTGGCTCCGACGGCGGCGAAGCCGGCGAGGGCAGGCAACGCCGTGGCGAGGGACGGCGCCGGGCGCTGCGCCTCGGCGCGCAGAAGCGACAGGAAGAAGAGTCCGCTCAGCCAGGCGGCTGCGGTGTTGTGTTCGGTGAAGAGCGCGCGTTTGCCGTCGAAGGCTCCCGCTGGACCGGCCGGAGCCGGGGTGAAGCGGGGGAAGAAGCGCGGGACCTCGGCGAGCAGACGCCGGTAGGGATCGCCGAACCGCGACAGGAGGTAGTCCTCCTCGGCCCGGATGATGAAGTAGTACTGGCCGAAGAAGAAGCCCAGGCCGAGGAGCCACGCCAGGGGGTCGGGGACCTGGACGAGGAGCCCCGCGACGAGCAGGAGATTGCCGAGGTAGAGCGGGTTTCGGGTGAAGCGGTACGCGCCGGCGGTGTTGAGGGTCCCCGCCGACAGGCTGCGCCCCTGGTTGCTGCTGTCGGTCGTCACGACCCCGCGCACCCACGCCCGCAGCGCTTGGCCGAGCAGGCACGCACCGAGGCCGGCGAGGGCGGCAAGGTGGGCGCCGCGAGGCGGCGAGGCGCGCAGGGTCCTGAGGGCGAGGAAGGCGACCGTGGCGATGACCGGGACCGGCGTCAGCCCTCGCCAGCGGAAGAGCCAGCGGCCGAAGGAGACGCTGCGGCTCCGCTCGCCGTCAGGGCGGGTCGAGGTCACCGAGCAACCTCGCGGGAAGACGGAAGCGCGCGCAGTCGAGGCGCTTTCCGGCGGTGGCGATCTCCGAGGTGGCGACTTGGACGCCGGCGGCCAGGGTGCGCAGGGCCCGGCACTTCGTGATCGGCGCGAGCCGGCCGTCGCCGGCGAGGCCCGCGACGACGGCAGCCAGGCTCTCGGAGGTTCGCGACATGGCGAGGCCGCCGGGGACGGGAACGTCCAGGAGCATCGTCTTCAGCCCTTGGGGCGTGGGCTCCCAGGCCGTCCAGTCGGGGTAGTTCGCCCCGCCGCGGCCGGGGGCGCCGGTCCGGGCGAACTCCGTCCAATAGCCCATGATGGCCGAGGACAGGTCGTCGCGCGCCGGCTCGGTGGAGGCCGGGAAGAGGAACGAGGAGAGCGGGCCCAGATCGAAGTGGCCAAAGACGAAGGGCAGCTCCATCCCGTGCGCCGCCCCGATCATCTTGCCCAGGTCCGCGCCGAGGACGGTGGGCTCCCCTCGCCAGTCGAAGCGATAGACGTAGACCGGCACGCCAGAGGAGCGCATCGCCTCGGCGGGCGCGTCCGCGCCGGCCGCCTTCCAGGCCCGCGACAGCCAGGCGGACGCGGCTTCATAGGCGGGCTCGTCGGCAAATCGCGGCAGCAGCCCGAAGAGCTTCCAGATCCGCCGCTTGTCGAAGAAGAAGAAGAGCTTCACCTCGTCACGGTTGGTCCCCACGATCACCGGGACGCGGTTCCATCCGTCATGCTCTCCGAGCCGGGGAAGCCATGGGCCCGCGGGGAGAACGGCGCCGTCGCCAAAGACGAGCGGGATGTCCAGCATCCCGAAGAACGGCCGCCCGCACGCGTGGAGGATCTCCGCCGGCGTCTTCGCGCGCAGGTAGGCGGCCGTGGCGGCGTCGCCCATTCGCGCGACGAGCGCCTTCCCCTCGGACCGGTCGTGGGCCCGGCCATCGGCGAGGAGCAGCCGGAGGAGGACTTCGCCCGAGCCGTTGCGGGCGTCGCCCTTCTGCTCGTCGTCGTAGGCCTCGGCTTCGTCGATCGAGGAATGGGCGAGGCCGCCGCTCTCGACGATGGCCCGCCGGAAGAGTCCCTTGGAGAGGGGGGAGACGAGCAGCGAGAAGGTGTCCAGGCCGCCCGCGGACTCGCCGAAGACCGTCACGTTGCCCGGGTCGCCGCCGAAGGCGGTCGCGTTTCGCCGGATCCATTCGAGCGCGCGGACGAGGTCGAGCGTGCCGAAGTTCCCCGACGCCTCGGCGGCGTCGCGCGAATCGGCGCGCAAGGAGCGGTGGCGGAACCAGCCGAGCGGTCCGAGCCGGTACTGGACGGTGACGATCATGACGCCGCGGGCGGCGGCGAGGTGGCCGCCGTCGTAGTTCGAGGCCGTCCCGATGCTGTTGCTCCCCCCGTGAATGAAGACCATGACCGGCAATTCATCCTGCCCGGCCGGCACCGTGGCCGGCGTGTAGGGCGGCGTCCAGACGTTGAGCGTGAGGCAGTCCTCGTCGCCGGCGACCGCGCCCTCGGGGCCACGCGCGCCGAGCATCGGGTTCACGATCTGGGGACATTGCGGCCCGAAGGCGAGCGTCTCGCGGCGGCCGCGCCACCGCAGAGGAGGGCGCGGCGCGCGCCAGCGCAACGGTCCGACCGGCGGGGCGGCGTACGGGATGCCGAGCCACGCCTGGCTGCCGTAGCGGCCCTCGCCGCCGACGATTTCGCCTTCCGCGATCGTCCGGACTGCGCGAGGGTCGGCGCGCCCGATTCCCCAGGGGCCGGGCCGCGGGCACGCGGCCAAGGCGAGGCACAGCGGGAGGAGCGAGGAGCGCGCGCGGGGCGTCACGGGCGAGGAGATAGCACCGTTGCGGGCGCGAAAACCAGGGTTAAGCTTTCGCGATGGAGCGCGTGCGCATCGGCATGGAGGTCCGTGGGGCTGGCGGCCGGCGGGTGGGCCGCGTGGTCGGCTTCGACCAGCTTTCGATCCTCGTCGGTCGTGGCCGGCGAGGCAGGAAGGCGTTCGCGGCGAGTCTGGAGGAGATCGCCACGGTGGAGCATGGCACGGTCTGGCTGACCGACCGGACGGACACGCTCCTCCATCAGTACAGTCGCGGTCAGGCCGCGGTAGGGCTGGACCCCATCGTCCATCCGTAGCCTACCGATCCCGGGCGCGCATGGACGAAGGCTGCGGGGTGACCCCGGGAGGCGGGCTGGTCTACGACTTCCGAGAATGCTCGTGCGGCACGAAGATTCTTGCAGGCGCAAGCGAAGGCGAGCGTCGATGGGGGGCGGGGGGAGCTAGGCTCCCCCTGCCAGAGGACCGCCGCCGGGCGGTCCGGAAGAGGGTGCGCGGCCGAACCCCTTGGCCGCGCTACGAGGCTCGTGTGAAACTGGAAGAGACCCTGGGAAAGGCATTCGTACCCCAGTCTGAAGAGGCGACTTGCATGTTCCAAAGGGGGGTGTTTTGCCAATTGTGTTCGTTTGACATTAGCCGCCTTAGGAGGCTTCGCGCGGGCCTTGCTGGGCCAGGGCGACGGTGAGGCGCGCGGGGAGGCCGCCGAACGCCCCGTTCGACATCGAGAGCACGACGTCCCCCACCCTCGCCTCGGCGAGGACGGCGGCGAGGATCGCGTCGGCGTCCGGCAGGTGGCGCGCGGGCGTCCCCGCCGCGGCGATCTCCCCGGCGAGCTTCCCGGGGTCGAGCCGCTCGCCCTCCGGCACCTGAGAGGCCCGGTGCGGCGTCGCGACGAGGGCGAGGGCCGCGCCCTCGAACGCGTGGGCGTAGTCCGCCTGGTGGATCGCGCGCCGGCTCGTGTTGGATCGCGGCTCGAAGAGGGCGAGCAGACGCCGGCCCGGGAAGCGGGCACGGACCGCCGCGATCGTCTCGCGGACCGCGGTCGGGTGGTGGGCGAAGTCGTCCACGACCGCGACGCCGGCCGGCTCGCCAAGGAGTTGCTGCCGGCGGCGAACGCCCGCGAAGGTCACGAGCCCCCTCGCGATCTCGTCCATGGAGAGGCCGAGGAAGAGGCACACCGAGATGGCGCCGAGCGCGTTGTCGACGTTGTGCCGGCCCCAAACTCCGAGCGTCAGGCGGCCGAGTGGCCGGCCGCCGCGCGCGAGGGTGAAGTGCGAGCCGCGCGCGTCGAACGCCAGCCCCTCCGCGCGCAGGTCGCCGGTGGAGAGGCCGTAGCTCTCGACCCGGCAGGCGGCCCTTCCCGCGAGCGCGAGCGCGTTCGGGTAGGCGGCGGCGACGGCGAGGTGGCCGCGGGCGGGGAGCAGCCCGACGAAGCGGGCGAAGGATGACTCGTAGTGGGCGAGGTCGCGATAGATGTCGGCGTGGTCGAACTCGACGGAGGTCAGCACCGCGACCTCGGGCCGGTAGTGCAGGAACTTTGGCCCCTTGTCGAAGTACGCGGTGTCGTACTCGTCCCCCTCGACGACGAAGGGGCGGCCGTCTCCGGGGCGGAAGTTGCTGCCGAGGTTCTCCGCGACGCCGCCGATGAGCGCCGCGGGATCGCGTCCGGCCGAGACGAGCAGGTGCGCGACCAGCGCGCTCGTCGTCGTCTTACCGTGCGTGCCGGCGATCACCACCGGCTGCCGCTTCGCGAGGAACAATTCGGAGAGGGCCTGCGGGAAGGAGAGGTAGGGGAGCCCTCGGGCGCGCAGTTCCTCGGCCTCCGGGTTCGCCCGGCGAATCACGTTGCCCACGACCACGAGATCGGGGCGCGCCGCGTCCAAATTTCTCGGCGAGTAGCCCTGGAAGATGGAGAGCCCCCAGGACGCGAGCAGGTCGGACATCGGCGGGTAGATCGCCTCGTCGCTCCCCCCGACCTCGTACCCCGCCGACACGAGCAATCCGGCGAACGCAGCCATGCCCGTGCCGCCGATCCCCAGGATGTGGACACGCCGCACGCGCGAGAGATCGACATCGGGCGCCGGATCGGTGGAAACGGGGTGGATGACCATGGCGATCGTGTAGGCGGGATGGCCGCTCGCGTCAACGACGTCGGAAGCGAATCGGAGGCGGGCGCGATCGGCTCGCCGTCCGCCGACGGACGAGGGGAGCCCGCGTCCTGCGCAGGATAGTTGCGTCCCCGCGTCCGGCGAGGTTAAGTGCGGCGCGATGCGCCTGCCCCGCTGGATCCTGTTCCTGCTGCTCGTGGTCGCCGTGGTGGCCGCGGCCGCCATGTGGCCGAAGTCGCCTGTGCACGTGCGGGCCATGGCCGTGCGCCGCGGTCAGGTGGAGGACGTGGTCACCTCGGCCACCTCGGGCGAAATCAAGAGCGTCCACGAGACCGAGGTCCGCGCCGAGATCGCCGGGACGGTCGTCGCCGTGAAGGCGCGCCGCGGAGACGCGGTGAAGAAGGGTCAGGTGGTGATCGCGCTCGACGCGGCCGAGCTCGACGGCCGGATCGTGGAGGCGCGGGCGCAGGTGGCAGCGGCCCAGGCGGCGCTCGCGCAGTCGCAGGCTCAGGAGGCCTCCGCCACGCCGGTCGCCGCGCGTGTCGCGCGCCTCGCGCGGCAAGGCGCCGCGACCCAGGACGCGCTCGACCGCGCCTCCGCCGAGGCGCAGGCGGCGCGGGCGGCCGAGGCGGCGGCGCGCGCCCAGATCGCCGAGGCCCAGGCGGGCCTCCAACTCGCCGAGATCGCCCGGCGCAAGGCCGACCTCGCGGCGCCCTTCGATGGAGTGCTCCAGCAGGTCTTCCCGGAGGTGGGGGCGAGCCTCGCCCCGGGCGCGCCCGCCTTCGACGTCCTCGACGTGTCCGCCGCGAGGATCGAGACGACGATCGACGAGGCCGACGCCGCCCGGATCCGGGTCGGGCAACCGGCGGAGATGACGCTCGACGCTTATCCCGGGGTGCGGTTCCACGGGACGGTCTCGCTCATCGCGCCGGCGGTAGCGCCCGATCCCCGGCTCGGGACGACGCGCTCGCTGCCCATCTGGGTCGCCGTGGATCCCGATCCCCGGCTGCGCATCGGTATGAGCTGCACCGTCGAGATCATCGTCTCGCGCAAGCAGGGCGTGCTCTGGGTCCCGTCGCAGGTGATCATCGGACGCGGGGCGGAGCGGAGCGTCTTCCGGATCGACGCGGGCGTGCTGCACAAGGTCCCCGTGGAGGTCGGCCTGTCGAACTGGGAGCGGACCGAGGTCGTCTCGGGGCTCTCCGAGGGAGACCGGGTGGTCGCTTCGCTGGATTCGCCCGGCCTCAAGGACGGCGTGATCGCGGCCGAGGGCCAGCCGGACGGCGGCTGATCGTTGGCCCCCCCGGTCATCGACTGCCGTGGCGTCGAACGGCGCTTCCGCATGGGCGAGGCCGACGTCCAGGCACTGCGCGGCGTCTCGCTCCGCGTCGATCGAGGCGAGTACGTCGCCATCGTCGGTCCGTCCGGCTCGGGGAAATCCACGCTCATGAACATCCTCGGCTGTCTCGACAGCCCTTCGGGCGGCAGCTACCGACTCGACGGCGAGCCCGTCGAACGGCTCTCGGACGCCGAGCTCGCCGCGGTCCGCAACCGGAAGATCGGCTTCGTGTTCCAGACCTTCAACCTCATGGCGCGACAGACCGCGCTCGACAACGTCGCGCTCCCGCTCGTCTACGCGGGCGTCCCTCGCGTCGAGCGGCGCGCGCGAGCGCGTGAAGTCCTCGAGCACGTGGGGCTCGGCAACCGGCTCGATCATCGGCCGGACCAGCTCTCGGGGGGGCAGCGCCAGCGCGTGGCGGTCGCGCGGGCGCTCGTGACCCGGCCGTCGCTGATGCTCGCCGATGAGCCGACCGGGAACCTCGACCAGGCGACCGGACGGGACGTCCTCCAACTCTTCGACGAGCTGCACGCCGGGGGGGCCACGATCGTCCTCGTGACGCACGACCCCCAGATTGCCCGACGCGCGCGCCGCCGGATCGAGATCATGGACGGGAGGGTCCAGGCGGACCTCGCGCAGGAGGCGGTCCTTGGCTGAACGCGTCCCGCGCCCGGTCCCGCTGTTCGAGTACGTGCGCGTGGCGATCGAGGCCATCGCCGCCAACAAGGGCCGGTCGGTCCTCACGACGCTCGGGGTGATCATCGGCGTCGCCTCGGTGGTGGTCCTGGTCTCGCTCGGCGACGGCGTCCGCTCCTACCTGGCTGAACAGTTCGCCGGTCTCGGCGCAAACCTGATCATCGTGCAGCCCGGCCACACCGAGACTTCCGGTTTCGGTCCCCCGCTCCAGAACGTCCAGCGCCCGCTGACCCTGGGCGACGCGGAGATCCTCAAGCAGCGGGCGACCCTGCTCTCCGGCGTGGCTGGCGATCTCGCCGGCGGCGGCACCGTCTCCTACACGAACCGCGCGCGCGACGTGATGGTGATCGGCGTGGGGGAGGACTTCTGGTCGGTCCGGGACATCCACGTCGAGCTGGGACATCCCTTCACGGCCGATGACGAGGCGGCCCGCCGACGGTACGCGATCCTCGGCCACACCGTCGTTCACGAATTGTTCGCCGACGAGAACCCGCTCGGCAAGACGATCCAGGTCTCGGGCGCGCCGTTCCTCGTCGTCGGCGTGACCGCGCCCAAGGGACGAATGCTCGGCTTCGATCTCGATGACCTGGTCTTCGTGCCGGTGACCACGACCCAGGACCTGTTCAACCGCGACTTCGTCACCGAGATCCTGGCAAAGGCCCGGGGGCGGGAGAACGTGGACGCGGCGGTGGCCCAGATCACCGATCTGCTCAGGCGCCGCCACGTCGGGCACGTCGACTTCACGGTCCACACCCAGCAGGACCTCATGGGGACGTTCACGCGGATCGCCGACACCATGGGCGTGGTGGTCCTGGCGATCGCGTCGATCTCGCTCATCGTCGGGGGCATCGGGATCATGAACATCATGCTGGTGTCGGTGAAGGAACGGACGCGCGAGATCGGCGTGCGGCGGGCGGTGGGCGCGCGCAAGAGCGACGTGCTCGCCCAGTTCCTGGTCGAGAGCGTGGTGGTGAGCCTGATCGGGGGAATCATCGGGCTGGCGATCGGGAGCGGGGTCATCACGGTCTCGCAGATCGCCCTGCCGAGCCTGCCGGCAAAGATGTCGCTCTGGATCGTCGCGCTCGCGTTCGGCTTCTCGGCGGCGGTTGGGATCCTCTCCGGGGTGTTGCCCGCGCGGCGAGCGGCCGCGCTCGATCCGGTGGAGGCGCTCCGCTATGAATGAGAATCCTTTGACTGGCCGGTGGGCTCTGATTAGGACGATCCCATGACCTCGCGCGTCTCGCTCGCCCTCCTGGCAACCCTGGCCCTCGCGGCCTGTCCCAAGTTGGCGTCGCCTCCCGCGGGCCCGCCCTCGCCGCCGGCCGGGGTGGCCGCGCAAACCGCCCTCGCCCACGGCGCGCCCGCGCCGGCGGGTGGGATGGCTCCAGCCCTCGACCCGTCGCAGATGAGCATGGCCGGCCATGCCTGCGCGTGCGGCCCGACCTGTCACTGCGGCCATTGCTCCGGGATGACCCCGGGGTGCCACTGCAAGACGCGCCGCGCCGACGAGAAGTGAGGGTGTGGGAACCAACCCCTCCCGTCGCCGGGCCACCGATCCAGGGCCCATCCGCTCTTGGGGCGCCATCGAGGATGGGGATGCATCCACTGACCTCGCCTGATTCACCGGACAGCGTCGCGAGGCGTTCGAGGCCGCCGGATTGGGTCGCGGCAATGGTTGGCCGCGCTACGACGCCGTCGCGGACGGGACGGTGAACGGCCTCGTCCGGTTTGATATGCTTCGACGCCGTGAGGAACAGTCCGCCCGAGAGCCACGCCGCCGACGGACCCAGAAGAGGCGCGACGCACGACCGGGCGGGCGACGGCTTTGTGCGCAAGCTGGCCGCCCGGCTCCTCGAGCAGGACCAGGAAGGGGCGACCGCTCGCCTCACGCGGAACCGTCATTTCGAGCTGTTCGCCGACGACCGAGGACGGCTCGCGCTGCGGCTCTACCGCCACCTGCGCTCGCTGCGCGAGGACATCCTGGAGACCGCGCCGACGCCCGTCGCCGTCGAGAGGGGGCTCGGTGGCGATGGTGAGCGGGTCCGCCTCCGGATCGCCATCGCGGGTGGAACACGAACGGCGTACCTGTCCGCGGACGAGCTGAACCTCCTGCTTCGCGCGCCCGGCGTCCGCCGCCGGCTGATGGGCTGACGCGTGGCGGAGGCTGGGGCCGACAACCCGCGCGGGACCCTCGCCGCCGTCGCGCAGGCGGATGACCGCGTGGTCGACACCGCCCTGCGGCCCCAGAGCTTCGAGGAGTACGTCGGACAGCAGGCCGTGGTCGCGAAGCTCAAGGTCTACGTCGAGGCGGCCAAACGTCGCGGCGAGCCGCTGGACCATTGCCTTTTCTGCGGCCCGCCGGGGCTCGGCAAGACCTCGCTCGCTCACCTGATCGCCCGGGAGCTCGGGGTGCCCCTGCACGTCACCTCGGGTCCGGCCATCGAGCGCAAAGGAGATCTCGCGGGAATTCTCACGAACCTCGCCCGCGGCCAGATCTTGTTCATCGACGAGATCCATCGCCTGCCTGCGCCGGTCGAGGAGACGCTCTACCCGGCGATGGAGGATTTCCAACTCGACGTGGTCTTCGAGAGCGGTCCCTCGGCGCGCACGCTCAAGATCCCGCTCGAGCGCTTCACCCTGGTCGGAGCGACGACCCGCAGCGGCCTCTTGACCTCCCCTCTGCGGGACCGGTTCCAGATCGTCGAGCGGCTGGACTTCTACGATTCGGAGGATCTGACCGCGATCGCCAGGCGTTCTGCGGGCTTGCTCGGCATCCCGATCGAGCTCGCCGGCGCGCGGGAGATCGGCCGCCGCTCGCGGGGCACCCCCCGCATCGCGAACCGCCTGCTGCGCCGCGTCCGCGATTTCGCCCAAGTCCAGGGCGACGGCCGGGTGACCGAGACGGTCGCATCCTCCGCCCTCGCCCGCCTCGAGGTCGACGAGCTGGGCTGCGACGCGATGGACCGGCGGATTCTCGAGACGATCATCGAGAAGTTCGAAGGCGGTCCGGTAGGACTCGAGACGATCGCCGCCTCGGTCGGCGAGGAAGGCGAGACCATCGAGGACGTGTACGAGCCGTTCCTCATGCAGCGGGGACTCCTCCAGCGCACCCCCCGGGGGCGCACCGCGACGGCACGCGCCTATGCCCATCTCGGGCGCACGCCCACGCGGCCCGCTCAGGGGGAGCTTTTGTAGCGAGAGCGGGGCCGTTTGCCCGGGCGCAAGCCTCCAGGGACCCGCGGCCTCTCCTCCCGCTTCACGGGGAAGACCCCGCCCGCTACCAGGCCGGACGAGACCGGCTTCGCGGCCGCGCGCCGAACAGCCAGACGAGCACGAGTCCCGCGACGAAGCCGCCGACGTGGGCCGCGAAGGCGACGCCTCCGGTCATTCCCTCGGGCAGCGATACGAGCTGGAGCACGAACCAGAGCCCAAGAAAGAGGACGGCTGGCAGATAGACGAGCCGGACGAAGATGAAGAGGAAAATAAGGGTGAGGACGCGCGAGGTGGGGAAGAGGAGAAAGTACGCGCCGAGGACCGCCGCGATCGCCCCGGACGCGCCGACCATCGGGAGGCGACTCGCCGGTGCGGCGAGGACCTGGGCGAGACCCGCGAGCGTGCCGCAGGCCAGGTAGAAGATCAGGTAGCCTGCGTGCCCCAGCCGATCCTCGACGTTCGGGCCGAAGATCCAGAGAAAGAGCATGTTTCCGCCCAGGTGGGTGAGGCCGCCATGCAGGAACATCGAGGTGACGAGCGTGGCCCACGGCGGTACGCCTGTGCTCGCGACCTCCCCGTGGGTGATCGCGATCGGGATGGCTCCGAACACCTCGATGCTCGCCGATCCTACGGATAGCTGCCAGAGGAAGGTCGCGACGTTGGCCGCCACCAGGGCCAGCGTTACGGACGGGAATCGCTCCCGGGGAACATCGTTCTTGAGCGGGAACACGCTGGCACTTTGCCGGCCAGGGAGCCGGCCGTCAACGCCGAACGCCGCCGATCGTTTTGTGAAGAAAAAGTTCTTGCTCGCCCTCCGAGGGTGGGATAACATCGCCCGGCACGAGGGAGCCTCGTGCCGTTCCGCAGGGCGACCCAACCGCGATCGAATTGTCGCGATCCGAGCGCGAACAGGGTATCCTGCGGGCCGGCTTGTGGTAGGCCGAGCGCCCGATTCCATGAATCCCCTCGGGTTGACGGGCGTTTTCGATGAGCAGTTTCTTGCCGGCCGAGTGGCCGGTCGGACGGAAGGGCGGCACGTGGTTTGCCTTGAAGCCGGACGGTGGATCGTCGTCAAAGGGAGGTTTCCGGCTTCGGGGCAGCCGAGGGAGTGACATGGCGGAGTTGAACCAGAGGACCCTGAAGGGAGCGGTGACCTGCCAGGGCGTGGGGCTGCATAGCGGGGCGCGGGTCGAGATGACCCTTCGCCCGGCACCCGCGGACAGCGGCATCGTCTTCGTGCGAACGGACCTCCATCCCGCGATGGAAATTCCCGCCGCATCGCGGAACGTCGTCGACACCTCGTTCGCGACGAACCTCGGCAAGGGCGACGTCCGGGTCGGGACGGTGGAGCACCTGCTCGCCGCCCTCGCGGGCTTGGGCATCGACAACGTCCGGGTAGAGCTGACCGGTCCCGAGGTTCCGATCATGGACGGCAGCGCCGCGCCGTTCGTCTACCTTTGCCGGACGGCGGGGATCGAGCTGCAGCGGCGTCTCAAGCGGTTCCTCGTGGTGCGCAAGACGGTCGCGGTGGACGACGGCGACAAACACGCAGAGATCGGCCCAGCGCCGCGCTTCGGTATCACCTGCACGATTGACTTCGATCACCCGCTCATCAGCGACCAGAAGCTCTCACTTCAGATGAACGACCGGGTCTTCCATCGGGAGATCTGCCGGGCGCGGACCTTCGGCTTCCTCGCCGACGTGGAGCGGATGAAGAGCAAGGGGCTCGCGCTGGGCGGCTCTCTCGAGAACGCGATCGTCGTCGACGACTTCAACATCCTGAACCCGGAGGGGCTGCGGTACGCGGACGAGTTCGTGCGCCACAAGATCCTCGACGTAATGGGCGACCTCGCCCTCTGCGGCATGCCCGTGATCGGTCACTTCACGTCGATGAAGTCGGGCCACGCGCTCAACCAGCGGCTCCTGCGGCGGCTGCTCGCCGATCCAGGCGCCGCGGAGGTGGTCGAGGTCCAAGGTCGCAAGCAACTCGAGAAGGTTGCCCTCGCGCCTCCGGCATGGGGCGCGCTCGAAAAGCAGGCTGGCTAGCCCGTACGGCGCACCTGCGCGCTCTCCCCGGGCACGAGCGGAGCGCCCGCCGCCGCCCGCAGCGCGCGCTCCTGTCGGCCCAACTCACGGATCGCGTCGAGCAGCCGATCGGCGATTCGCTTGTGTATCGCCGGGCGGTCACCCTGGAGGTAGAGATCGGAAAGATCGACCGGAGGGCCGAAGACGACGAAGATGGGGCGTCGCGTGGTCCAGTTGTTCAGGAAGGTCCCCCAGAGGCTGTTGCCGAGCCCGAGAATGAAGACTGGAAGGACGATGGGGCGAGCCAGGAAGGCGACGCGGCCCACCCCCGGTTGGGCGGGAAGGAACTGGTAGGGATCGGGCTCCTTCCCCCGTGTCCCTTCCGGATGTATCCCAACGAGTGACCCCGGGCGGGAAAGCAGCGCGGCCGTCTCCTCGATCGACCAGCGGTTGAAGCCAATCTTCTTGCGGTCGCGGAAGATGGGCGGATACATGGCCCAACCACCGATGAGGGCATTGATGAGCAACCCCAGCGGGTGGTCGTAGAAGAAGTTTGCGCGCACAGGGAAGTAGAGGGTTCGGCCGACCCCCCCGAATTTCCAGAGCACGGTGCCCAAGGTGAAGAAGTCGAAGAACGAGCGATGGTTGGAGACGAGGAGGAGCGGCCGATCGGGGGGAAGCGCGCGGACGTGCTCGATCCCATGGGGTCGAACACTGCGGCCCACGCACGCCGAAAACGGGATGCCGAGCAGCCGCTGCTGGTAGAAGGTGCAAAGCCGCTTGAGCCGCAGGTTGCAGAAGCGGGCGACCCGGTACGCGAACCGCTCGAACGGGGAGAGCAGCGCGAGCGCCTCGGCCGCGCGGGCGTCGGAATCCCCAGCGACGGTCACGGAAGCCCGGTGGGGACACACCAGAGCGCGTCGGCGAGCCAGCGGCCGTTCTGCTCATGGAACCCGGTCATCGACTTGCCCCACATGCTCACCCGCTCGACGCGCTCGCCGTTCTCGACCGCATCCTCCGCCATCTCCCAGTCTGGCTGCACGCGCACCTGAGCGAGCCGCTTGCGGCAGGCGGCGATCGCTTCGGGCGTCACCTTGTCGCGAATCGCCGGGATGAATGTCTCGCGAAAGTCCGCGTCATCGCCCTCCTCGACCAGGCGGACCTGGGTGGATACCGTCGCCGCAGGACTCACGAATGAAAAAGGGGTGAACGGGGTCGCGTGCGAGGGCATCGAGGGCGCGGCCGTTGGAGCCGCGGCCGGGCTCGCCCGGGCGCGCATGACGGCAGGATGGGAGGGCGGCGCGCCGGCCGGCGGCGGAACCGGAGATTGCGCAGGCGGGGGTGGCACCCAACGAAGCATCCAGACGCCGCCGATCGCGACCAGGACGGCGGCAGCGATCCCCCAAGCGAGGCCCTTCCCGCCGCGACGATCGTCTCCCATCGCGAGCGAGCCTTACCACGAGAGCGGTCGGTCCGGCTACCGCGCCGGGGGCCCGACGAGCAGGGCGGGATTCCGCTCGGTCGACTTCCCCGATTCTCCGGCCATCCTCTCCTCTAGGAGGTCCTCGGCCTGCTCCCTGTCCTGCTCCTGGTGATGGTGAGGCTTCTTCAGAACGCCGGCCGCGTACTCCTTCATGCGGTACTGAATCTTGCGCACGCTGATGCCGAGGACCTCGGCCGCACGGGAGGTCGAGCCCGAGACCATCTCCAGCGTCTTCAAGATCGCCTCCCGTTCGATCTCGTAGAGCGTCGCGCCGGGAATGAGGCTGGCGGCGCCGTCCTTCGTCGCGGGCAGGCCGGCCGGCCGCGGGCCACGGAAGGAAGCCGGCAGATCGTCGGTCGTGAGCTGCTTCCCCTGGGCGAGGACGACCGCCCGTTCGATGACATTCTCCAGCTCGCGCACGTTTCCCGGCCAGCTATGCGACAGGAGCGCGTTGAGCGTCCCTGGGGCGAGACCAGAGATATCCTTTCCGTAGGCGCGGCAATACCGGTCGAGGAAGTGAGAGACCAGGGCCGGCACGTCGCCCTTGCGTTGGCGCAGCGGTGGCAGGGTGATCGAGACCACGTTGAGCCGGTAGTATAGATCCTCGCGGAAGCGGCCGGCGGTGACCTCGGCGGAGAGGTCCCGGTTGGTGGCGGCGACGATGCGGACGTCCACCTGGAGCGTCTGCGTTCCGCCGACCCGCTCGAACTCGCGCTGCTGGAGAACGCGGAGGAGCTTCATCTGCAATGCTGGCGAGATCTCGCCGATCTCGTCGAGGAAGAGCGTGCCTCCGTCCGCCAGCTCGAAGCGGCCTTCCTTTCGGGCGATGGCGCCGGTGAACGAGCCCTTCTCGTGGCCGAATAGCTCGCTCTCGAGCAATGTCTCGGTCAGGGCGGCGCAGTTGACCTTGATGAACGAACGGTCCCGGCGCGGCGACTCCTCGTGGATGGCCTGGGCGACCAGCTCCTTGCCGGTACCCGACTCGCCCAGGAGGAGGACGGTCGCCCGCGTCGGCGCAGCCCGCTTGATTACCTCGAACACCGACTGCAACTCGGTCGAGTCGCCGATGATGTTGTGGAAGCGGAAGCGGTCGCGGACTCGATCGCGCAGGGTCTGGGTCTCCTGGCGGAGCTTCCGCTTCTCCAGCGCCTTCTGGAGCACGACCGACACCGCGGACACGTCGAGCGGCTTGACGAGGTAGCTTTCCGCGCCCTCCCGCATCGCCTCGACGGCCGAGTCGATGCTGCCGTAAGCGGTCATCACCACGAAGACCGCGTCGCTGCCGATCTCCCGGGCCTTTCGCAGCAGACCGAGACCGTCCAAGCGCGGCATCCGGACATCGGTCAGGATGGCACTGGGGGCGAAGGCGGGGAGACGATCGAGGGCCTCCTGCCCGTCGCTGGCCTGATCGACGTCGTAGCCTTCTTCCGAGAGCAGCGTCGCAAGCGCGGTCCGGGCATTGACCTCATCGTCGACGACGAGAACACGCTCAGGGGTCATGCCTTGGACGCTAGCAAACGATGTGCCGCAAGTCCACTCGCCGTCCATTGTGCTTCCCAGGCAGGGCCGCGAAGTTCGAGAACAGCCCGCAACGGTTCCGATGGTTTCCCTGCACGACTTGCGCTTCATGCAGGAACTGCGGACCAGGAGGCCGGGGCGAGAGAGCGACGGCACCTCGTGCGTGCGGGGGCTCGATGAAGATTCTGTCCCACTCTCGACGCGGAATCGACTATGATCCCCACCCGCGAGGCGACCCGCTTCCTCATTCCAGGGAATGGCACGAACGAGCAACCGCAGCTTCAAGACCGAGCAAGCCAGGAGCTTCCTCTTGCTCCAGGCGGGGCTCGCCAGGCCGGCGCGTTCCTCGAATGCCGCCGTCTGCTCGCTCGTGCAGCGGCTCGGCGGCATTCGCGCCGAGCGGCTGGAGTGGGCGCACGCCTCGCTGGCGGCCAGGCTCACCGATTACCGGCCGGAGCAGCTGGAGAACGCGCTGCAAAGAGACAAGATCCTCCTGCGGCTTTGGGGCGTGGGCGGCGCGGAGATGATCGTCCACCGCGCGGACGCCCCAGCGCAGGTGGCCGCGGCGGCCGACGAGGCGATCCAGTGGGCCCGCTTTCTCGACGCGAACCTCTCGATCGACGGAGCGCGCCGCTCCCAGATCATGGGCGAGCTTCTCCCCGGCCCCTTCTCACGCAGCGACGTGGCCCGCCGCTTCGAGCGTTTCCTCCACCTGACGGGCAAGGCCCCGCCGGCCGTGGTCTACCAGAAGATCATCCGTGAAGCCGGCGCCCGCGGCCTCCTGCTCTGGTGCAACGGCGAAGGCAACGCGAGCCGGTACTGTTCGACGGAGAGCTGGCTCGGCGAGGTGATCACGCCGAAGGCGGACTTGCCATGTCTCCTCAAGACATACCTGTCGGCCTATCCCCCGGCGCCGATTCCGGACATCGCCAACTGCCTGGGCATCAGCCCCGCGGCCGTGAGGCCGATGCTCGAGGAGGTCGGGGCGGTCGAGATCGACGTCGAAGGAAAGCCCGCGTGGATCCTCGAGAGCGACCTGCCGGGGCTCAAGAAGGCGCCGCCGCTCGCCTCGACGCCAGCCTTCGCGCTGCCCGAGCAGGATCCGCTCCTCACCGCCTGCCTCTCGCGCGATCGGCTCGGGACGGCCCTGTCGGCCGCCTTCCCGAGCTCGGGGGAGACGCCGGGCACCGTCTGGATCGAGGGGAGGCTCATCGCGACCTGGCGGCGCGAGGCCGATGTGGCCGAGGTTCGCCCCATCGGGCGCGCGACCCCACCTCCCCGGGCACTCGCCGCGGCGTTCGCCCAGGGCGAGCCCCGGCTGCGCCCGAGGCTCGTGCGGTAAGCGGGACGCGGTGGAGATCTCCGAGTTCGATTACCCGTTGCGCGAGGAGTTGATCGCGCGGACGCCGCCACCCGAACGCGACGCGGCGCGGCTCCTGCTGCTTCCCCGCTCCGGCGGCCCCTTCGCCCACCGGTCGTTTCGCGAATTGCCCGATCTCTTGCGCCCCGGGGACCTGCTCGTCGTCAACGATGCGCGGGTGATCCGGGCGAGGCTGCGGGGCCGCAAGACCGCGACCGGCGGGCAGGCCGAGCTGCTCCTCGATCGGCCCGCGGGCGGTGGCCGCTGGATCTGCCTCGGGCAGGCATCCAAGGGGTTCAAGCCTGGGCAGGAGATTGTTTTTTCGGGGCCTCCGGGCTGCCGGGCGCGCATCGAAGCGGTCGAGGGCGAAGGCTGGCTCGTCGTGAGCTTCGACCGCGATCCCCTCGAAGTGGCGCGCGGGGGCGGCGAGCTTCCGCTGCCGCCGTATCTGGGCCGCCCCCCCGGGCCAGCCGACGAGGAGCGCTACCAGACCATCTTCTCCCGCGCCGAGGGCGCCGCGGCGGCGCCGACCGCCGGCCTCCACTTCACGGAGAGGAGCTTCGCGGCGCTCGAAGCGCGGGGGATCGCGGTCGGCCGCCTCACGCTCCTCGTCTCGGCCGGAACGTTCCTGCCGGTCCGATGCGGCCGCGTGGAAGACCACCGGATGCACCCGGAGCGCTACGAGATCCCGGAGCCGCTCGCAGTTGCGGTGGCTGCGACGCGCGCGGCAGGCGGGCGGATCGTCGCGGTCGGCACGACCTCGCTGCGCGCCCTCGAGTCCGCCTGGGACGGGAATGGCCTGCGGACCGGTCCCGCACAGACCGACCTCTTCGTCGTTCCAGGCCACCGCTTTCACGTCGTGGACGGCCTGCTCACGAACTTCCACCTGCCGCGCTCGACGCTCCTGCTGCTCGTCTCCGCTTTCGCCGGGAAGGATCGCGTGTTGTCCGCCTACGCCGAGGCCGCTGGGCGAGGCTACCGCTTCTACTCGTACGGCGACTGCATGCTGATCCTGTGAGGACGGTCACGGCATGATCTCCTTCACGGTCACCGCCCGCGACGGCGCCGCCCGCGCCGGCCGGCTGACGACGCCCCATGGCCTCGTCGAGACGCCCGTCTTCATGCCGGTCGGCACGGTGGGCAGCGTCAAGGCGGTTGGTCCGGACGATCTCGCGGCGCTGGATGCGCGGATCGTTCTCGCGAACAGCTACCACCTGCTCCTTCGCCCCGGCCCCGACCTCGTCGAGCGGCAGGGCGGGCTCCACCGGTTCATGGCGTGGCCGCGTGCGCTCCTCACCGACAGCGGCGGCTTCCAGGTCTTCAGCCTCGCGGGGAGCCGGACGATGAGCGAGGAGGGCGTGACTTTCCGATCGCACCTGGACGGGTCGCTGCACGCGCTCGGGCCGGAGCGCGCCATCGGGATCCAGGAACAGTTGGGGGCGGACGTGATCATGGCCTTCGACGAGTGCCCGCCCGCGGGGGCCGAGCGGAGTTATCTGGCGCAATCGCTCGCCCGGACCGCGCGCTGGGCGCGGCGCTGCAAGGCGGCCTGGCACCCGGACGGCCCCGGAGCGCTCTTCGGCATCGTGCAGGGCGGACAGGACCTCGCGCTGCGGCGGCAGGCAGCCGAGGAGATCGGCGCCCTCGATCTGCCCGGCTACGCGCTCGGCGGCTTCTCGGTGGGCGAGACGAACGAGCAGATGCACGATGGCGTGGCGGCCTGCGCGCCGCTCCTGCCCGCCGACCGCCCCCGGTACTTGATGGGCGTCGGGGCCCCCAGCGACCTGCTCCACGCGGTCGCCTCCGGAATCGACATGCTCGACTGCGTGCTCCCGACCCGTTGCGCCCGAAACGGCCTGCTCTTCACCTCGCGCGGCCGGCTCGTCATCCGCAACCGCGCCTGGGCCGAGGATCCGCGCCCGGCGGACGAGGCCTGCGGCTGCACCACCTGCCGGACCTTCTCGCGGGCCTATCTGCGCCACCTGTTCCAGGCGCGCGAGCTCCTCTCGTATCGCCTCAACACCCTCCACAACCTCGCCTACTTTCTCTCCTTGATGGCCGGCGCGCGGAAGGCTATCTCGGAGGGGCGGTTCGCGGCCTACGCCGCCGCCGTTCGGTCGGGCTGGGGCGAGGAAGGCGAGGTGGTGACGTGCGACCAACCCTGAAGGACGTGAGAGGGTCTTCTCGAAGGCAGGCAGGAGGGCAGGGAAGAACCAGGAGGCTCCCTTCCTGCCTTCGTGTCTTCCTGGGAGGCCGCTCGTGGGGCCTCGCGCTGGCCCTTGGGCTCTCCGCCGCGCGGGCCGCCGGGGAACGACCGGCGCCGCCGTGCCAGGAGCTGTCCCGCGCGATCGATCTCGGCAACTCCCCTCTCGACGACCGGCGTGTCTTCTGCACGTACGCCAAGGACCTCGTCGTCGGCGCCTGCTGTCAGGACACCCTCCACGCCTGCCTCCTGGCCCACCCGGACTGTGCGCGCGCCCGCGTGCTCGCCGCCGTGGGCCTCGCCACCATCGCGAGCGGCGCCACCGAGGAGGCCGCGCTCGCCGCGGCCGCGCGCTACACGGGCGGGCTCGCCTACGCCGCCCGGCGGCCGATCGACCTGCACGCTGCTCCCTGCCGCGGCAAGGGTCCGGTCACGCTCGTCGAGTTCTCCGACTTCGACTGTCCCCACTGCGCGGGCGCGGCCCCCCTCGTCCTCGCGCTCGAGGAACGCTTCCCGAAGCTGCGACTCTGCGTCCTCGCCTTCCCGCTCCATCCGCACTCCGAGCTGGCCGCCGCCGCAGCCCTGTTCGCGGATCGCTCGGGCCGGTACTGGGCGATGAGTCAGGCCCTCTACGAGAGCCAGGACGGGCGGGTTGGGCTCAGCGAGAAGGCCTACATCGACTCGCTCGTCGCGACCGGCAAGGAGGTCGGACTCTCTCCCGCCGCCCTACGCGCGTCGCTCGCGGGCGGCGGACCGCTCGCGCTCGTCCAGCGGCAGAGCGCGCAGGCCCAGGCGCTCAAGATCCCAGGAACGCCCGCGTTCTTCCTCGACGGCCACCCGATCGAGAGCCTCCCCCTCTCGCAGCTCGCCGCCGCGGTGGCCGACGAGAAGGCCTACCTGAAGGCGCATCCGAAGTGAGGCGGGGCCCGCGCTACGCCGCGGGCGCGAAGTATGTCTCGTCGAGCGCTCGGGTGAGCAAGCTGGCGTGCAGGTAGAGGCCGGGGAGCCAGACGGGCACGAGGAGGCTGGTCTCCACCGGGACCGCGTAGAAGAAGGCGCCCGCGTGGCAGAGCAGGGATTCGGCCGCGACGCCGAGGAGGGCGACGGCGGCGCCGTAGGCCGCCGCGCGCCCCCCCGCGGAGCTGGCCATCGGGACCCAGCTCCCCGCGAGCAGCGCGAGCGCGATCCACGGCGAGCCGGACAAGAGGACCGACACCGCGTAGGCGAGGACGAAGTCGGCCGAGCCCATCGCCACGCGCGCCGCGCCGGGCGAGCGCGCCGCATTCCCCCGGAAGGCGATCCGCCAGAGCAGCACGAACCCGAACGTCGCCGCCCCAAAGAGCGGCGGCACGAACCAGGCCTCGCGCCAGAAGGCGGGGTGGGGATAGCGCAGCACGCCGCCCGCGACGTGCAGGTGGTCGAGCGCGGTCCCGGCGACCGCGCCGACGGCGAAGAGGAGGAGGTGGGCGAGGAAGGCCATGGGAGGAGAGTAGCCGATCCCCGGCGGCCGCATCCGCCTTCCGCGCCTCGCGCGGGCCGGCCCATAGCGCGGCCATCCATGGCCGAGAACCCACCGCTGAAAGCGGTGCGCCCGCGCAACGTCTTCCGGACCGCCTGACGGGGCCCCTATGGCTGGGGGAGCCGAGCTCCCCCAGCGCGCCCTATCCACTCTCGCCTCCGGTGCTCGCCGGAGAGCTCTTCGCGGGCACGCGGCCGATCAGTACAGGTTCCCGGTCCTTGGGCGGCCCGTCGTGTCGATGTAAACCGTCCGCACCTCGCTGTAGAACTCCCAGGCCGAGCGACCCATCTCGCGGGCGCCGACGCCGGTCGCCTTGATTCCTCCGAACGGGAGCTGCGCCTCGCCGCCGACGGTCGGGTTGTTCACGTGGATCATCCCGGCATCGAGTCCCTCCACGAACCGCTGCGCGCGGCCGAGGTCGCGGGTGTAGACCGAGGCGGTGAGGCCGTAACGGGTCGAGTTCGCGACGGCGAGGGCCTCCTCGTCGTCTCCCGCCTCCAGGATCGCGAGGACGGGGCCGAACAGCTCCTCCTGGGCGAGGGCCATCTCGGGGCGGACGCCCGAGAAGACGGTCGGGGCGACGAAGAAGCCGTGGGCGTGCGCGGGATCGTCGAGCCGCCCGCCGCCGCACAACAGCTTCGCCCCGTCCGCCCGGGCGCGGGCGATGCCCGAGAGGACGGTCTCCATCTGCCGCCCGTCGACCGACGGGCCCATCTGCACGCCGTCCGCGAGGCCGTCCCCTACGGTGATCGCGCGGGCAAGCTCGACGACCTTGCGCGTGAAGTCGGCGGCGACCTTCCGATCGACCACGGCCCGCGAGGTCGCGGTGCAGCGCTGGCCGGTCGAGCCGAAGGCCCCCTGCACGGCCGCGCGGGCGGCGAGGTCGACGTCGGCGTCGTCGAGGACGACGAGGGCGTTCTTGCCCCCCATCTCGCACTGGACCTTCTTGCCGAGCCGCGCGCCGTCGGCGTAGAGCTTACCCCCGACCTCGTTGCTGCCGGTGAACGAGAGCGCCGCGATCTCCGGCTGCTCGACCAGGGCGCGGCCGAGCGATCCGCCGGGGCCGGTGAGCATGCCGAGCACGCCGGGCGGCACCCCCGCGTCGGCGAAGACGCGCGTGACGAGCGCGCCGGTCCAGGGCGTGAGCGAGGCCGGCTTGAAGATCACCGCGTTGCCGGCGAGCAGGGCCGGGGCGATCTTCCAGGCCGGGATGCAGACCGGGAAATTCCACGGGCAGATGGCGGCCACGATCCCGATCGGCGCCCGGGTCGTATAGCAGAACGTCCCCGGGATCTCCGAGGGGATGACCTCACCGACGGCCCGCCGTCCCTCGGCCGCGTTGAACTCGAGCACGCGGATCGCCTTGTCCACTTCGCCGCGGCTCTCCGCGAGCGTCTTCCCCTCCTCCAGGGTCATCGCGCGGGCGATGGCCTCGCGCCGCTCGATCATGAGCTGCGCCGCGCGGCCCAGAACGGCCCCGCGCCGCGGCGCGGGGGTGCGCGCCCACTCCGGCCGTGCTTCGATCGCCCGTTCGACCGCTAGGGCGACGTCGGCCTCGGACGAGAGCGCCGCCTCGGCCACGATCTTCCGCGTGTCGGCCGGGCAGACGGTCCGCGCGGTCCTCCCCGATCGCGCGGGGACCCACTCGCCGCCGATGAAGTTCTGGATCGGAACGGGTAGCTCTTCCATCGGTCCCTCGCGTCAGCCGCAGTGGCCGTCCGTGCAGATCTCGCCCGTCGGACACGCGGTGCCGCAGGCGCCGCAGTTGTGCAGGTCGCAGTCGAGGTCGACGTAGCTGCCGCCGCAGAAGCTGCCTCGTCCCGCGTCCGCCGGGCAGCCATCCGTGGGCGCGCCGCCGTCGGCGATGCCGCCATCCATGGTGCCGCCATCGGAGTAGCCGCCATCGGAGCCGCCGGCGTCCGAGTAGCCCGCATCCCCGTAGCCGCCATCGGAGCCGCCGGCGTCCGAGTAGCCCGCATCCCCGTAGCCGCCGTCGGCGATGCCGCCGTCCATGGTGCCGCCATCGGAGTAGCCGCCATCGGAGCCGCCGGCGTCCGAGCCGCCCGCGTCCCTGTAGCCGCCGTCGGGGATGCCGCCGTCCGCGGCGTACACGCAGCCGCCGGAAACGCAGACCTGGTTGTTCGAGCAGGCGTTGCCGCAGCTACCGCAGTTCTCGGGATCGTTCGAGAGGTGCGTGCAGACGGAGCCGCAGTAGACGCACGCCGGCTGCGACCCGCTGTGGTCCTGGGAGCAGATGCCGGAGAGGCAGTTTCCCGTGCAGCAGTCGGCGTCGCTGCTGCATGAGGCTCCCAGGCCGGCGGCCGCGCACGCCGGAGAACCCCCGTCCTGCGGTCCGCCGTCCGAGGCGCCGGCCTGGCCCGCGCCCACGAGGAACGTCGAGAAGTGGGTGGTGTACGCCCAGACGTGGGTCGCGTCGACGATCGCCGTGGCGAGCGGGGTGTATTCGCTCGTCCCAACATGCGCGGTGTAAATCGTGAGGCTCGACGGCGCAAAGCCGGCCGGAAGCTTCGCCGGATCGTAGGGCAGCGTGACCGCGACCGGGACCGCGAACTGGGTCCCCTCGGGCCCGAAGGTGTAGGGCGCGCCGACCAGCGTGACGCCGCCCGGCGTGGGAGCGTCGGGCGCGGGCGTGACCGAGATCGTCGTCGGTTGCGCGAGCGCGCCCGCCGGGACGTGGATCGTCACGCCGTCGGGCGTCGAGACCGTGCCTCCGTTCGTCCCCAGCTCCTGCTCGTACGCGCCCCCGCCTCCGCAGGCCGAGAGCACGACGAGCGCTGCCGCGATCTTCCAGTTCCCTCGGTTCATGGCGTCGTCTCCTCTGGTCTCGGGGTCATCCCGCTCACCCCTCGCGCAACAGCAAGCTTGGTGCCACCGCGTCCGCGCCACGTTCATGCTCGAAACCGGGCCGCGGACCGCCCCGTCTCTAGAAAGAAACTGACAGCGCTGTCAGCCCTCGCCGGTTTTCCGTTGCCGCTGTCCCGCCGCCCGCGGCGTCTCGCCGGCGGCCTGATAGTCGAGGAAGCTCTTCCGGTCCGCGGTCCCCGACCGATCCTCCATCCGGATGCATCCCGGGACCGGGCAGACGAGGCTGCACAGGTTGCACCCGACGCACGCGTCCTCGATGATGACCGGCACGCCCGCGCCCGTCATCGACGCCGGCGCCGGCCCTTCGATCCCGAGCTCCGCCCAGGGGCGCAGGCCGATCGCCTGATGGGCTCCATCGTTGCACGCGACGTAACAGAGCTGACAGCCGATGCAGCGCCGGTGATCGATGGCCGCGACGACGCGGTAGTTGAGGTCGAGCTCCTCCCAGCGGCGGACGTTCTTCGCCGCCTTGCCTCGCAGCGAGGCGAGGGTGAGACCCTTCTCGTCGAGGTAGGCCGACAGCCCGTCGATCATGTCCTCGACGATCCGGAAGCCGTGGTGCATGACCGCGGTGCAGACCTGGAGCGAGGCGGCCCCCAGCGCGATGAACTCGGCCGCGTCGCGCCAGGTGGCGATGCCGCCGATGGCCGAGACCGGCACGCGGATCTCCCTGTCGCCGCAGACCGTGCTCACCATGTGCAGGGCGATGGGCTTGACCGCCGGACCGCAGTAGCCGCCGTGGCTGCCCTGGCCGCGGACGGTGGGCAGCGGCGCCAACGTGTCGAGATCCACGCCGATGAGCGAGTTGACGGTATTGATGAGCGAGAGGGCGTCGGCGCCGGCGGCCGCGGCGGCGCGCGCGGGCCGGACGATGTCGGTGACGTTCGGGGTGAGCTTGACGATGACCGGGATCTTCGCCCTCTCCTTCGCCCACCCGGTGATCCGCCCGCAGTATTCGGGGACCTGCCCCACCGCGGCCCCCATGCCGCGCTCGCTCATCCCGTGCGGGCAGCCGAAGTTCAGCTCGATGCCGTCGGCGCCCGCGTCCTGCGACCGCGCGACCACGTCGTGCCAGGCCGCGCGCTTGCTCTCGACCATCAGCGAGGCGATCACCGCGCGGTCGGGGAAGCGCTTCTTGACCTCGGTGATCTCGCGGAAGTTCACCTCCATCGGCCGGTCGGTGATCAGCTCGACGTTGTTGAACCCGGCCATCCGCGCCGTGCCGAGGTCGAGCCCGCCGTAACGAGACGAGACGTTGACGATCGGCTCGCCGATGGTCTTCCAGACGGCGCCGCCCCAGCCCGCCTCGAAGGCGCGCGCCACCTGGTCGCCGCTGTTGGTCGGGGGGCCGGAGGCGAGCCAGAACGGGTTGGGGCTCCGGATGCCGCAGAAATCGAGGGAGAGGTCAGCCATGGCTCACGCTTCGGAGAGGGCGGCGTGGATGGAGCGCGCCGCCTCGCGGCCGTCGGCGACGGCGTGGACCGCCTCGGCGCCGCCGTTGACGCAGTCGCCGCCCGCCCAGACCTTCGGGTTGCCCGTCCGCCGGGTCGCCGCATCGACGACGACCCTGCCGTTAGCGAAGGCGAGCCCCGGGATCCCCGCGAGCGCCCCCTCGTCGAGTCGCTGGCCGAGCGCGGCGATCACGAGATCGGCCTCGATCGCGAGGTCGGTGCCCGGCACGGCGCGCGGGACGCGCCGGCCGTCGGGCCCCGGCCCGCCCAGCTCGGCGCGCTGGCAGACGATCCGCTCCACCCGGCGCCTCCCCTCGATGCGCACGGGCATCGTCTCCAGCCGCAGCTCACAGCCGTCCCCGCGCAACAGGTCGATCTCGTACCGGAAGGCGGGCATCTCCCCGAGCCCCCGCCGGTAGACGACGGTCACCCGCTCCGCGCCGAGCCGCTTCGCCTGGGTCGCCGCGTCGACGGCCGTGTTCCCGCCGCCGACCACCACGACCCGCCGGCCGGCGGCGCGCTTCGCCCGCGCCGGATCGAGCTTCAGCTCCTCGATGAAGTCGAGCGCCTGTCGCACCCCGGGCAGCGTCTCGCCGGGGACGCCGAGGGCAACCGCGCGGGGCAGGCCGACGGCGAGGAAGAGGGCGTCGTGGGCCGCGAGGAGCGTGCCCCACGCCGGCTCCTCCCCGATCCGCTGGCCGAGCTTCAGCTCGACGCCGAGCCCCGTGACCCACTCGACCTCGCGCAGGGCCAGGTCGGCGGTCATCTTGTATTCGGCCATCCCGTGGGTGGAGAGACCGCCCGGCCGCTCGCGCGCGTCGTACATCGTCACGCTCTCGCCCAGTCGCGCGAGCTCCGCGGCGCAGGCGAGGCCGGCCGGACCAGCGCCGACGACGGCCACCCGTCGTCCGGTCGCCTTGCCCGGGCCGAAGGGGAGGCAGCCCCGCGCGAGCGCCCAGTCGGTCGCGGTCCGCTGGAGGCGGCCGATGGGGATGGGCCGGCCCTGGTCGAGGAGGTGGACGCAGGCCCCTTCGCAGAGGACCTCGGTCGGGCAGACCCGGGCGCAGGAGGCCCCCAGGATGTTCGCCTCGAGGATCACCCGCGCGGCGCCCCGCCGGTTGCCGGTCGCGAGCTTCCGGATGAACGCGGGCACGTCGATGCCGGTCGGACAGGCGCGCGTGCACGGGGCGTCGTGGCAGTACAGGCAGCGATTCACCTCGCCGACGAGCTCCGCCCCCTCGACCGGCCCGGCAAGCTCGGCAAAGGGTCCGGCGCGCCATCCGGGAACCGGGTGGAGGGCGGGCGCGGCGGCGGTCGTGCTCTGGGCCAAGGCGTGGCTCCCGGCAGGGGAAACCGAGGAAACGAGCCCCAGCTTCTATCGAGCACGGGGGGGAGGGTCAAGACCAGCAACTCCGATCGCCGCCTCCGGCGACCCGATCGCAGCCTCCGCCCCTCCGATCGCAGCCTCCGGGCCTCCGATCGCTGCTTCCGGCTCTCCGTCCGCAGCCTCCGAGGCTCCGATCGATGCCTCCAAGCCTTCCATCGATGCCTCGAAGCCTTCCATCGATGCCTCCAAAGGTCTCGGCAGCTCCTTCCGGCGACCCGATCGCTGCTTCCGGCTGCCCGATCGCTCCCCCCGGCGACCCGGTCGCTGCTTCCGGCGACCCGGCCGCTGCTCCCGGCTCTTCGGCGGGCT
>JAKAPL010000054.1 GCA_021807105.1 Myxococcales bacterium
CGTCCCGCACGGACTCGACGCCCCGCACGCCCCCGCGCAGCAGTAGCTCCCCCCGCAGATCCCGCTCGCGCACTCGCCGTCCCCGGTGCACGGCGAACCCGCCGCACCCTTCTCGCCGCCGCTCGTCGAACCCCCCGTCGTGCCCGAGGTCGATCCGGAGGTCGTGGTCGAACCGCTGGTCGTCGAAGATCCCGAGGTCGAGGAGGTCGCCGAGCCCGAGGCCCCGCCGCTCGTGCTCGATCCGGAGGCGGTACCACAGTCGCAGGCCCCGAACGTGCCGTCGGACTGGCAGACCTGCGCCCCCTGAGCGCCCCCGGGGCAGGTGCATCCCACGCTCGCACCCGGCGTGCAGAGCGACGGACCGCCGCGTCCTCCTCCCCTGGAGCCGCCGCAGGCGGCGAGGGCGAACAGCAACGCAACCGCGCGGGCGATCCCCGCGGTGGACGGCGTCTCGTGGGACATCAACGTCTCCTTTCAACACCGCCGCTCGGCCACGGACGGCAAGACGACGACCGTGGCCGCGAGGATGAGGACGAGCGACGCGAGCAACGGGTGGCCTCCTGGCGCCCATCCTGCCACCCGCCCGGCCGGCGATCAAGCGTGCGCCGTGACACAAGCGTGAGCCATCGCGGCCATCGAGGGCCCGGGTTCATCTGCCGTCGTTGCGCGAGGCTCGTGGTATGCTCCTGCCCGTGTTGCGCAAGGCCCTCATCTCCCTCGCCGTCGTCCTCGCCGCCTGCCACGGGCGCGCCCCGGCGCCCATTCGGGTCGTCTTCGCCGCCGACCAGCTCGGCTATCTCGCGCCCTGCGGCTGCTCCGAGCATCAGCTCGGCGGGGCGGCGCGCGCGGCCGCCTTCCTCGAGACCGCCGCGAAGGAGGGGCCGGCGCTCTTCGTCCAGGGAGGAAACCTCCTGTCCGGCACGCTCGCGCCGCCGGCCGCGGAGGCGGCGCAGGCGCGCGAGAAGGCCCTGGCGATGGGGCGCTCCTACGCGCTCGCCGCGAAGGACGCGCCCCGGGTCTTCGCCACGGGCCCGTTCGATCACGCCCTGGGAGCGGACGTTCTCGCTCGCGCGCTCGCGGGCGAGCCGCTCCTGACCGCGCCGGCCCTCGTCGCCGCCGGGGGGCTCGAAATCGGCCTCCTGCCGCTCGGGGAAGGGAAGACGGGCACGGCGGCGAGCTTGCGCAAGCAGGGCGCCGCGGTCGTGATCGCGGTCGTACAGGCGAAGACTCTCGGCGCGGCGGAGGAGCTCGCCGCGGCCTCGGGCGCGGACCTCGCCTTGCAATCGGGCGTGAGCGATCCGGTCGCCGACACGGACGAGGCCGCCCTCCTGTCGGGCGCGGTGCCGGCCTTCCGCGTCAAGGACAAGGGGCGGAGCCTCCTCGATCTGCGGTTGTACGTCCCGCCCGGCTGGAAGGGCGGCGGCCTGTCCGTTCCTGAGCCCGCGCAGGCGCGGCTGGCGCGCGCCGCCGACCTCGACAAGGTCATCGCGAGCGATCGGGCACGCCTCCCCGGCGCTCCGGGGCCGCTGCGGCAACTCCTCCAGCGCAAGATCGATGATCTCACCAGGCGCCGCGACGCGCTCCACGAGCCGGCGCCGCCCCCCGGGGACGGCGCCCGCGCCGAGTTCTCCTTCGTCGAGCTGACCGACTCGCTCCCCCAGGATCCGGCGGTCGAGGCCATCTTCGACGCTTACAACGCCAAGGTCGCCGAGGCGAACCTCGCGGCCCAGAAGCAGAAGGTCTGCGCGAAGCCGAAGGAGGGGGAGCTCGCCTACTCCGGCGCGAAGAGCTGCCGCGACTGCCACGCGGACGCGTTCGCGGTCTGGCAGGGGACCCGGCACCCGCGCGCCTACGAGACGCTCGTCCGAAAAGGGCGGCAGTATGACGTCGAGTGCATCGGCTGCCACGTGCTCGGCTACGAGAAGCCGGGCGGCGTCTGCCGGCTCGACCAGGTGGGCGATCTGGGCGGCGTGCAGTGCGAGATGTGCCATGGGATGGGATCGATCCACGAGGAGAGCCTGGGTGAACGCCCCATGCCGGTCCCGAAGCCGGACATCGAGACGTGCCGGCGATGCCACACCCCCGACAACGACACCCGCTTCAGCGCGCAGACCTTCCCGACCCACTATCTCCCCGCCATCCTCGGCCCGGGGCACGGCAAGCCGGCGAAACGGAAATAGCGGAGCCTTCGCTGCCGCCGGCAGCGTCGCGAGCGGGTTCACGGGCGTCGCGCACCTCGCGCGGGGGAGGGACGCGGTGACGAGGAGGATCCCCGCCCAGTCGTGCAGCGAGCGAAGCTTGGGTTCCTCGTTGCCGGGGTTCGCGCGCCGCGACCTTGACCGAGCCCCTGAACCCATGAATCAGGGGGGGTTGACAGGCCTCTATATACGCATATCATCATATTTGTATACGAACCGCCGCCCGTTCGATGACCCAGCCAGCCGCGAGCCCCGCCACCCCGCGCCCCGTGCGCCTCGCCCTCCTGCTGCTCGCCCTGGCCGCGCTCGGGTTTTTCGCCTCCCTCCCCTCCCTGACGCCGATGATCGCCGCGGCGGCCGCGAGGAGGCACCCCGCCCTGCCGCTGCCGCTGAGCGTTGCGGCGCAAGGGGTGCAGGTGCTGCTCGGGGTCGCGCTCGCCGCCTTTCTCGGGGCGCGCTTCGCTCCGCGCGTGGGGCTGGACGCGCCCTTCCTGCGCGCGTTGGCCGAGGGAACGCCCGCGCCGCGCGACGCGGCGCGCCGCGCGGTCGAAGCGCTCCTCGCCGGCGCGGGCGCCGCCGCGCTCACGGTCCTCGTCCTCTGGCTGCTTCGCCCGAACGTGCCCGCGTGGGTCTGGAAGCCCCCGGCTCATTCCGCCTTCTGGGCGGGCGTCCCCGGCGCGTTCTACGGCGGCACCGTCGAGGAGATCCTCCTGCGCTGGGGCGTGCTGGCGCCGCTTCTCGCCCTGGTCCGCAAGCTGGGCGTCCGTGACGGCTTCTGGACCGCGAACGTCCTCGCAGCCCTGCTCTTCGGCCTCGGCCACCTGCCCGCCGCGCGCGCGCTCGGGATGCCCATGACCCCTGGGGTCCTCGCCCACGTGCTCCTGGGCAACGGCGTGGCGGGGCTGATCTTCGGGACCGTCTTCCGGCGCCGCGGGCTCGAGGCGGCGATGGTGTCCCACGCCTTCGCTGACGTCTGGCTGCACGCCGCGCTCCCCTGGATGTTGCGATGAGCGATTCCGCCTTCAAGGCGCTGTCGGACCCGACGCGCCGCGAGATCCTTCGTCTCCTCTCGTCGCGGCCGCGGACGGTCAACGAGATCGTCGAGCAGTTCGAGCTCTCGCAGCCCGCGATCTCCCGCCACCTGGCCGTCCTGCGGCAGGCTGGGCTGGTCAGCGCCGAGCGCGCCGGCCAGAGCGTCGTCTACACCCTCGACACCACGGTCCTCCAGGACGTGGTGCGCGCCCTGCTCGACCTGGGCGGAAGGAGGAGAGCATGAAACGCTTGCGCCTCGCGGCCCTCGTGGCCCTCGCCGCCGACCTCGCGGCCACCGCCCTCGTCTGGGCGCGGCTGCCCGCGCGCGCAGCCGTGCACTGGGACCTCCACGGCCACGTCGACCGCTACGGCTCACGGTGGGAGCTTGCGCTCACCGCGCCCGTGGCCCAGCTCGTGCTCTGGGCGGTGGTCGAGATCCTGCCGCGCATCGACCCGCGCTTCGCGGGCCCCCGCGATCCCGACGCGACCGAAGCGGAGCGCTGGGGGACGACGGCCACCGTGTTCGCCCTCGCCTTCGCCCTGGTGGCCGGCACGCAGGCGCTCGTGCTCTTGCAGGCGCTCGGGCTCCTCCACGAGCCGAGGCGCGGGCACGCGATCCTGCTCGCGGTCTTCCTGCTCCTCGTCGGAAACGTCATCGGCCGGGTGCGGCCTGGCTGGTTCGCCGGCATCCGCACGCCGTGGACGCTCTCGTCCGACGCCGTCTGGCGCCGCACGCATCGTCTGGCGGGCCGCCTGATGGTGGCAGCAGGGCTGCTCGCCCTCGTCCTCGCGGTGGCGCTGCCTGCGGGCGCCGCGCTCGCCGCCGCGATGGCCCTCCTGCTCGCTTCGGTGCTCATCCCCGCGGCGCTCAGCTTCCTCTTCTGGCGGGCCGAGCGGACCGCGTAGCCCGCGCTGCCGCGTTCGCGGGCCTCCGCGGGGGCCAGGCGTGCATCGGCGGCACGCCCCACATCCCGCAAGGGTTGGCCGCTTCCTGTGCTTCGGCCTGCTTGGATCCGCGCCTGATTCTTAGACCTCGCTGACATAGCCCCAGGCAAGTCCTTCGCAGGCGCGGGATCGGACGCCGCGGGGGCCGGACCGTGAACCAGACGGGGCAAGAGGGCGGGGCAGCCCGGGCGATGCTCTTTTCTGGCGATGCTCTTTTCTTGACCCTGCCCGGCATGGCCGGTAGCCTCGGTCCGGTGGCGAACTGCATCCATTGCGGCAAGGCCCTGCCCGAGGGGGCGGCACTCTGCCCGGGTTGCGCGCGGCCGGCGCCCGCGAAGGGGGGCGCCCTCCATCCGCTGTTGCAGGAGAAGTTCCACGATTCGTTTCCCCCCGCGCCGGGAGTGCTCGCGAGAGAGCTGGCGTTGGACCGGCGGGCGGTGGCGGAGAGGGCGGGGAGGCCGGCGCCCGCGCTCGCGCCCGAGGTCCCCTTGCCTCGGCTCACTCCCACCTGGGGGGATGGGGGTCCGAGCCGCGCCCGGGCTCCCGGTCCCGAGGCGCTGAGGCCGGCGGCCCCTCTCCCGCACGCCGAGGAGGTGGAGAAGCCTCTCCCGGCTCGCGCGCCTCTCGTGGCGCGGCCCATCGTGGCCGCAACCCGACCCGGCCAAGAGGCTGGCCACGCCCCATCTTCCGGACCGCCGGACGGCGTTCCTCTCTCGGGCGGAGCTCAGCTCCCCCCGAACCCCCCATCCCACGTCGTCTTCGTGGGAGCCCTCCCTGCATCTTCGCCCGGTACGAGCGCTCTCGGAAGCAGTCCATCCGCGGGGCTCGTAGACCGCGCTTCGACCTCCTCCCTCGGCGTTGCCGAGGCCCGGCCTGGGCCTCACCCGCCCGCGGGAGAGGGGGCGATGGAGCCTGCGGCTCCCCGCGCGTCCCTCGCCCCCGTCTGGCGGCGGGCCGGGGCGTGGATCGTCGATGGCGCCGTGCTCGGCGGGGTCGCGGGCGCCTTCCTCTGGGTCGCGGGCAGCATCGTCCGTCACGGCACGGGGAGCCGGGAGCGCGGCCTCGACTGGCTCGCCGAGACGCTGCTCGCCTGGCGGCGCCTCTGGATTCCGGGCGCGGTCCTCGGCCTCCTGATCGCCGTCTTCTATCTCTCCTTCTTCACGGCGCTCGGCGGCCAGACGCCGGGGAAGAGGCTCTTCGGGATCACGGTGATCGAACGCGGGGGCGACTGCCCGAGCCCGGTGCGCAGCGCCGTCCGGTCCTGCCTCGCGATGCTCTCGGGGCTCGCCGGGTTCGGCGGCTTCTGGCTCGTGCTCCTCGACCGGCGGCGGCAGGCGCTCCACGACAGGATCGCCGGCACGTTCGTCGTCCTGAGGGGCTGATTGGCCACGCCCGCCTGGCTCTGGCCCGCCGTCGCGGCGGTCTTCGGAGCACTCTGGGGGAGCTTCCTGAACGTGGTGATCGTCCGCGTGCCGCGGGACGAGTCGATCGTCCGCCCGGCGTCCCATTGCGTCGCCTGCGGGGCGAAGATCCGCCCCTGGGACAACATCCCCATCGTGAGCTTTCTGCTCCTGCGGGGCCGCTGTCGCGCGTGCGGCGCGCGCTTCTCGATCCGCTATCCGATCGTCGAGGCGCTCGGCGCGATTGCCGGCTGGGGCTGCGTCACGCTCTTTGGTCCAGGCCTCGCCGCGGCCGGCTTCTTCGTCTTCTGCCTCCTGCTCGTGGCCATCGCCTTCATCGACGCGGAGAACTGGATCATCCCCCACGAGCTGTCCTGGCCGGGCATCGCGGCCGGCCTCGCCTTCTCCTTCGCGAACCCGCGGGCCCGTCCGGTGGACGCGGCGCTCGGAGCGGCCCTCGCCTGGGCCGGGTTCACGCTCATGTCCTGGTTCGGGGAGAAGATCTTCAAGAAGGAGGCGCTTGGGCTCGGGGACCGATGGCTCCTCGCGGTCGTGGGGGCGTTCCTGGGCTACGGGGCGCTCCTGCCGGTCGTCTTTCTCTCGTCGTTCCAGGGGGCGATCGTCGGGCTCGTGCTGATCGCGCTCGGGAAGGGCCAGACGGGGGAGAGGCCGGACGTGGAATCGGCGACGGGGGAGGAGGGCGCGGACCCCGACGACTGGATCCCACCGAAGCACGCGCTCCCCTTTGGACCGTTCCTTTCCCTGGCGGGGATCGAGTGGCTCTTCTTCGGTCCGTCGCTCGCCCAGGGGTATGCCCGGATCGTCGCCCGGATGGTGGCGAGGTAGGCCATGGCCTCGCCGCCCCGCCGCGCCGTGCGCCGCCAGCTCGCGCTGCTCTGGGCGGGGGCCCTCGCGCTCTGCGTCGCCCCGGCCGTGCTCGTCGCGACGTTCGAGGTGGCCGTGGCGATGGGGCGCCGTTCGGACGTGGCGCTCGAGCGCCGGGTCGCCCTCCTCCTCGCCGCGGGCGCCGCGGGGGCGTGGGTCCTGGGGCTCATGGTCGCGGACCGCGCGCTCGGGCCGACCCTGGACAGGCTCCAGTCGACGCTCGACGCCGCGGCGGACCTCAAGCTCCCGCACGAGGCGGAGGGCTTCGATCTGACGCCCACGCACCTCGCCTCCGCGTTCGGGCTGCTCGGCGCGCGGCTCGCCGACGCGAACGGGAGGCTGCGGGCGCAGGTCGAACGGCTGGAGGCGCAGAGCGCCGAGCTTTCGGTGGCCCGCGAAGAGGTCTTGCGGGCCGAGCGGCTCGCGACGGTGGGCAGGCTCGCGGCCGGTGTCGCGCACGAGATCGGGAACCCGCTGGGCGCGCTGACGGGGTTCGTCGAGGTCGGCAGGGCGGAGCCGGCGCAGGCGGCGGCGCTCCTTTCCTCCATCGGCGCGGAGGCCGCCCGCATCGATCGGACGCTGCGCGAGTTGATGGATTTCGCGCGGCCAGGCAAGATGGAGCTTTCGGCGGTCCGGCTCGATCGGGCGATCGAGGCGGCCGCCCACCTCGTGCGGGGGCATCCCCGCTGGCGCTCGATGAGCCTCGTGACGGACATCCCTGCCGAGCTGCCATCGGTCCTTTCGAGCGAGCACCACCTGGCCCAGGTGCTCGTGAACCTCCTCCTGAACGCGGCCGACGCGTGCGGGGGGAAGGGGAGGATCCACGTGGCCGCGCGACCCGCCGGAGGGCGCGTCGAGCTGTCGGTCGCCGACGACGGGCCGGGCTTGCCGGAGGGACCCGAGGAGCAGATCTTCGAGCCGTTCTTCACCACCAAGGAGCGGGGACAGGGGACCGGCCTCGGCCTCGCCATCTGCCGGCGGCTCATGGAGAGCTTCGGGGGGACGATCCGCGCCGAGCGTGGCGAACCGGGCGCGGTCTTCCGCCTCTCCTTCGCGCTCGCCGAGCTGCCCGGCGCCCGCGAGGTCGCGCGCGGATGAGCCTGCGCAACGTCCTGATCGTCGACGACGATCCGGGGATGCGGCAGATGCTGGCGCTGCTCCTGCGCTCGAAGGGATATCAGCCGGCGGCGGTCGACGGGCCCGCGCACGCGCTCGAGGAGCTGGAGGCGCGGCCGTACGACGCCGTGCTCTGCGACGTGCGGATGCCGGGCGGCGACGGCCTCGGGCTGCTCTCCGAGATCCTGCGCCGCCTGCCCGAGATGACGGTCGTCATGATGTCCGCGTACGGGTCCGAGGAGGTCGCGGTCGAGGCGATGAAGCTCGGCGCCTACGACTACGTGGGGAAGCCGTTCCGGCCGGACGAGGTGGCCCTCGTGCTGCGCAAGGCGGAGGAGCGCGAGAAGCTGCGCCGCGAGAACGTCCGGCTGCGCGAGCGGCTCGGCGGGCGCGCGGGGCTGACCGCGCTCGTGGGCGCCTCGTCGGCGATGCAGGAGCTCCACCGCTCCATCCGCAAGGCGGCGGCCGTCTCGTCCACCGTACTGCTCGTGGGGGAGTCGGGCACGGGCAAGGAGCTCGTGGCCCGGGCGCTGCACGAGCTGTCGCCGCGGGTGTCCCAGCCGTTCGTCGCGGTCAACTGCGGCGCGATCCCCGACGAGCTGATCGAGAGCGAGCTGTTCGGCCACGTCAAGGGGGCGTTCACCAATGCGACCGCGACGAAGAAGGGCCTCTTCACCGAGGCCGACGGCGGCACGATCTTCCTCGACGAGATCGGCGAGCTGCCCTACGCCGTGCAGGTCTCGCTCCTGCGCACGTTGCAGGAGTCCGAGGTCCGCCGCGTCGGTGACACCCAGTCGAGCCACGTCGACGTCCGCGTGGTGGCGGCGACCTCCCGCAACCTGGACGCGGCCGTGGCCTCCGGGGCCTTTCGCCAGGACCTCTTCTACCGGCTCAACGTGCTGCCCCTCCGGCTCCCGCCGCTGCGCGAGCGGCTCGACGACATCCCGCTCCTCGCCCGCCACTTCGTGGAGAAGCTCAACCTGGAGCTTCGCCGGACGCCCCGGGTGCGTGAGATCGCGGAGGACGCGATGGAGGCCCTGCGCGCGCACCGGTGGCCGGGCAACGTCCGCGAGCTGGAGAACCTGATCGAGCGGGCGATGGTCCTCGCCGACGGCGACGTCCTGCCGCTCTCGGCGTTCGCCGGCCTCGAAGGACGGCCGGCGGCGCGGCCCGACACCGGCCTTTCGATCAAGCAGGGCGTGCGGGCTCTGGAGATCGACCTCATCCGGCGCGCCCTGGAGACGACGAACGGCAATCGGACGCGGGCGTCGGCGCTGCTCGAGATCAGCCACCGCGCGCTTCTCTACAAGTTGAAAGAGTACGGCCTCGCGGACTGGGGCCGGCGGAAAAGCGACTGAACCATAATTAGGGTTCACTCGATCCGAGGGGCGCTTTCTTGACTTGGCGCTCCGCCGAACGGTAGGATTCCACCCAGGCGCCGTACTCCCGTCGAGAGGACCATGCCGCCGCGAAAGGTCGCGAACAACGTGCAGAGGCTTCGGGAGGACCAGCTCCTCTCCAAGGCCGAGTTGGCGCGTCGCGCGGGCGTCTCGTCCCTCACCATCGACCGCATCGAGGCGGGCAAGGAGTGCCGGCTGGAGACGAAGCGCAAGATCATCCTCGGCCTCGGCCTCTCCCTGGCCGAGCGCCGCCGCGTCTTCGGGCGCGGCAGGACCGGGTAGGGCGGAGCGGCGATGGCCAAGGGCAAGCTCGCGCTGGGACTGGACATCGGGTCGAGTTCGGTGAAGATCGCGCGCCTCAAGCAGGGGAAGCGTGGCTACGCGCTGGCGGCGTTCGGATCGGCGCCGCTCCCCGCGGAGACGATCGTCGACGGCGCGCTGATGAACGGCGCGGCCATCGTCTCGGCCATCCAGGACCTTTGCGCGGCGCACAAGATCCGGACGAAGGACGCGGCGATCGGCGTCTCCGGCCACTCGGTCATCATCAAGAAGATCACCTTGCCGAAGATGTCCCAGGACGAGCTGGACGAGTCGATCCAGTGGGAGGCGGAGCAGTACATCCCCTTCGACGTGAAGGACGTGAACATCGACACCCAGATCCTCGGTGAGAAGGCCGACGGCACGGGGCAGATGGACGTGCTGCTGGTGGCCGCCAAGAAGGACATGATCAACGACTACGTCTCGGTGGTGACCGAGGCGGGGCTCTCCCCGGCGGTCGTCGACGTCGATGCCTTCGCCGTGCAAAACATGTTCGAGGTGAACTACGAGCAGATCGCGGGCGAGACGGTGGTCCTGATCAACGCCGGGGCCGCGGTGGTGAACATCAACGTCGTGTCCAGCGGGATGAGCACGTTCACCCGCGACATCTCGGTCGGCGGAAACCAGTTCACCGAGGAGATCCAGAAGCAGCTCAACGTGAGCTACGAGGAGGCGGAGGCGCTGAAGGTCGGGGGCCGTTCGGGCGAGGTGGACGCCGTGGTCCCGCAGGAGATCGAGCGGGTGATGCAGACGGTGGCCGAGCAGATGGCCGGTGAGATCCAGCGCTCCCTGGACTTCTACGCGGCCACCGCCGCGGACTCCCACATCGCCAAGGTCTACCTCTCCGGCGGCGCGGCGCGCGTGCCCGCGCTGTTCAAGGTGCTCGAGCAGCGGGTCGGCGTGCCGGTCGAGATCCTCAACCCCTTCAAGGCGGTCGAGGTCGACAACCGGAGGTTCGACGCCGCCCAGATCCTCGAAGCCGCGCCCGCGGCGGCGGTGGCCGTGGGGCTCGCGCTGCGCAGCGGCGGGGACAAGTAGAGGCCGGCGATGATCCGCATCAACCTCATACCGGTCCGGGCGGCGAAGAAGCGGGAGTTCGGCCGCCAGCAGTTCGTCCTCCTCGCCCTCGCGCTCGCCCTCGGCGTCGTCGGCAACTACGAGTGGACGGAGCACGTCGGCCGGCAGGTCGCCGAAGGCCAGGCGCAGGTCGCGAGGCTCACCGGGGAGATCGACCAGCTCAAGAAGGTCATCGGGCAGGTCAACTCGATCACGCAGGAGAAGAAGACGCTCGAGGACAAGCTCAAGGTGCTCGACACGCTCGAGAAGCGGCGCACCGGGCCGGTGAAGGTCATGGACGCCCTGTCGATGCTCATGCCGGCCCACGTCTGGCTGACCCAGGTCAGCGACAAGGGCGGGAAGTGGGTGCTCGCCGGGATGGGGTTGACCAACGACGACGTGGCCGAGCTGTTGCGGGAGTTGAAGCGGTCGCCGTACTTCAAGGACATCGTGCTGGAGAAGGTCAACGAGGCGGCCGGGCTGGCGCGCGAAAACGGGTCGCACGCGGTCCAGTTCGAGATCTCGTGCGCCGTGAACTACGCGGTCTAGGGAGCTTTGGGTGGAACAGCTTCTCGAACGCTTCATCAAGATCCGCTGGGAGCTGAAGGTCGCGGCCCTCGCCGCCGCCCTGGCGGTCGTGACCGGCGCCACGTACTTCTTCTTCATCTCCGACCTCCAGGGGCAGATCGAGGCGCAGAAGGCGCAGGTCCGCCGGCTCGAGGACGAGCTCATCCAGAAGCAGAGCATCGCGAACAACCTCGCGGAGTACCGGCGCCAGAAGGAGCTGCTCGAACAGCGGCTCGACGAGTCGCGCAGCGAGCTGCCGAACGACGCGTCCATCGATGAGCTGCTCGCCCAGCTCTCTCAGGCGGGGGCCCAGGCGGGGATCGAGCTCACGAGCGTCGAGCCGGGCACCGAGTCCCGGGAGAGCGGCTTCTACTCGAAGATCCCGGTCAAGCTCGCCGTCACCGGGAACTACGGCGCGATCGCGAGCTTCTTCGACACGATCGGCAGGCTCAAGCGCATCGTCAACATCAGCGAGATCACCCTGGGCGGCCCGGCGAAAGACGGTGACCGTGTGCTGCTCAAGGGCGAATGTCTCGCCACGACCTTCCGTTTCATCGAGCAGTCGGACGGGAAGCCGGGCCGGCGTGGAGGCGCGCGATGAGGGCGACCGCCCTCGTGCTGGCGCTCGCGGCCTGCGAGGCCGCCCCGCCGCCCCGCGCGCCGGTCGTAGCGGCGCGGGCCGCTGCCCGGAACGCGGCCGCGGCCGCCACGGCCGCGCCGGCCCTCAAGGACAGCTACGTCTATTCCCCCATCGGCAAGCGCGATCCGTTCCGGAGCCCGCTCGAGGACCTCGCCGTCGCCAAGACGACGGTCGGGAGGTGCCCGCTCTGCCGCTGGTCCGTCGATCAGTTGAAGCTCGTCGCCGTGATCACGGGCACGGGGAATCCCGTCGGCATGGTGGAGGATCCCGACGGCGTCGGCCACATCGTCCGCCCGGGGACGAGCGTCGGACGCGTCGGCGGGCGGGTGAGCAGCATCCAGCGCGATGCAATCGTGGTCACCGAGTTGTCCCACGACCCCTTCGGCAAGGTCACCCGGAACCGGACGGAGCTGCGCATCCAGCAGGCCGTCCCGGCCGCGGATCAGAACGCCACGAGCCTCTTGGATGAATGAGGAAGCTGCCATGTCCTCCGGAGAAGCGCGATGACCAGTCCCCGTTCGATCGCCCTCGCCACCGCGATCGCGAGCCTCGTCCTCCCGGCCGCGGGCCGCGCGGCCGTGGACAACCCGGACATCGTCCGGGGGATCGAGGTGCGGCCAGCGCCGGCGGGCGCGGTGATCGTCGTCCACGGCACCCGGGCGCCGGTCTTCAGCGTCTTCCGGCTCGCAACGCCGGACCGGATCGTCCTCGACCTGGCCGGCGCGGACGTGTCGCGGGCGAACCGGCCGAGCGTCTCCGGCGTGCCGGGCCTCACGTCGGTCTCGGCCGTCCAGTTCCAGCGCGGTGACAGCCGGGTAGGGCGGATCGTCCTCGCCGCGTCGGCGGACCTCCGTTACGACGCCCGCGTCGAGGGCGACGACGTGGTGCTCTCGCTCTCCTCGACGAGGAGCGCGCCGGCCGCCGCGTCCGCGCCGAGCCGAGAGGCTCCCGCGGCGAAGACCGCCGCCGTGGAGGGCGCACCCCCCGCCGCGCCGCTCGAAAGGCCCACGGTCGCAAAGCCGGAGGCTGAACCGCACCTCATCGAGCGCGTGGCGTCAAAGGGACGGGCGGGGGGCCGGCGCGTCCTCGCCGTCTCGGGCGCCGAGGAGGCCGGGCGGCTCGCGCTGCGCGTCCGCACCGACGGTCCCGTCGGCTCGTATACGCTCTTGCGCCTGCGCGATCCCGCCCGCGTGGCCATCGACCTCCCGGGCTTCGGGGGGCGGCGCGCGCGGACGAGGGCTGGACCCGGCGTGACGGGCATCCGGCTCGGGCGGGGCGGGAACGCGGTTCGGATCGTCTTCGACTTGGGGCGAGGCGAGCCGCCGCTCCTCGCCGTCCGGCGGACCCGGAGCGGGCTCGTCCTCACCGGCGCGCCCGCGGTCGCTGCGCGGCCGAAGGTTTCGGGGATGGCGATGGCCCGCGGCGCCGCACTGCGCGACCTGCGGGTGACGGGCGACGCGGCCGGCGAGAAGGTGGTCGTCGAGATCCCGGACGGGGCCGGGGCGAGCCTGCCGCAGATCTCCGCCGCGGGCGATGGGCGTTTCGAGATGACCCTCCCCGGGATGGCCGTCCCCGCGAAGCTGCGCCGGACCCTCGACGCCTCGGCCTTCGGCGGCCCGATCTCGACGGTCTCGGCCTTCGATCTCGGGACGCAGGGGAGAATCGTCGTCGCGGCCGCGCCGGGCACGAAGCAGGCCCTCCGGCGCGAGGGGCGCAGTCTCGTCTGGGCCTTCACTTCCGCGCCCCCGACCCCGGCCGCGCAGGCGGCTGCCGCGGAGGCTGCGGTGCGGATCGCGGTGGCCCAGAGCAGCGGCGAGGCCGCGGGCTTCTCGACCGCGGCCGCGGAGGCGGGGGCCGTCTCCGCCCGCCGCCCGCGCTTCACGGGCCGCCGGATTTCTCTGGAGTTCAAGGACATCGACATCCAGAACCTCCTGCGTCTCTTCGCGGAGATCAGCCACCGGAACCTAGTCGTCGCCGACGACGTGAAGGGGAGGGTGACGATCAGCCTGAGGAACGTCCCGTGGGACCAGGCCTTCGACCTGATCTTGCGGACGCACGGCCTCGGCAAGGAGGAGGTCGGCAACATCATCCGGGTCGCGCCGCAAGCGGAGCTGGACAAGGAGCGCAAGGAGGCGCTCGACGCGCTCCACGCCGAACAGCAGCTCGAGCCGCTCAAGGTCCGCCTGATCCCGGTCAACTACGCCCTCGCCGGGGACGTGGCCGACAAGATCAAGGACGTCCTCTCCGACCGCGGCGTGGTCACGGTCGACCAACGGACCAACGTCCTGATCGTCAAAGACGTGGTCGAGAACCTCGCCAAGGCCGAGGGCATGGTACGAAACCTCGACACCCAGACGCCCGAGGTCCTGATCGAATCGCGGATCGTCGAGGCGGCGACGACGTTCGCCCGCCAGCTCGGCATCCAGTGGGGCGGCAACGGCGGCTTCGCTCCCATCTACGGCAACACGACCGGCCTCGTCTTCCCCTCGCTCGCGACCGTGGCCGGCGCGGCCGGCGACGCGCCGAACCTCGGCACCGGCGGGACACCGAACTTCGCCGTGAACCTCCCGGCGGCCATCGGTCAGGGGCAGGGCGGCGGTCTCGGCTTCATCTTCGGGAGCGCGGGCGGGGCCATCAACCTAAACCTGCGGATCTCGGCGCTGGAGAATAACGGCCTCGTCAAGACCGTCTCCGCTCCGAAGGTCGCGACGCTGGACAACAACGAGGCGGACATCAGCCAGGGCCTCTCCATCCCGTTCTCCCAGGTCTCCGCGGCCGGCGTGCAGACGACGTTCATCGAAGCCCGCTTGGAGCTGAAGGTGACCCCGCACGTCACGGCCGACGGGTCGATCCTGATGAAGATCAACGCGACCAACAACCAGCCGAACGCGGGCATCACCGGCGCGAACGGCCAGCCGTCGATCTCCCGCAAGGAGGCCAAGACGCAGATGCTCGTCAAGGATGGCGACACGACGGTCATCGGCGGCATCTACACGCGGCAGACCGGCGTGCAGATCAACGAGGTGCCCTTCTTTGGCCGGATCCCGGTCCTGGGCTGGCTCTTCAAGAGCCGCAGCGACAGCGACGCGCGGACCGAGCTGCTCATCTTCATCACCCCCCGTATCCTGAACCGGCAGCAGGTCGTCAGCGCCGGGGCCGGAGGCTAGACCATGAGAACCCCCCTTCGCGAGTTCCCCATGCGCTCGTATCTGCCGCTCCTGCTCCTCGCGTTGCCCCTCGCCTGCACCAACGCCAACAATGAATCGGTGGAGATCGTCTTCGCCCTGGAGAGCTTCGACGAGATCCAGGTCCCGACCCCGGGCCAGCCCTGCTACTACACGCCGGTCATCCAGGCGGGGGGCTTCTACAAGACGAGCGGCGAGCTGGACGTCGATCCGAACGTCAACTCCTCGCCCGAGTACCTGCTCGCCCTCCAGGTCGAGAACTACATGGATCAGACGATCCTGACCGACAGCAACGGCAACCCGCTGTCCGGCCCGCAGAGGAACGACTTCCACGTGAACGACGTGATCGTCCAGTACGTCACCGACCCGGGCAATAGCTGGGTGTTCACCGGTCAGTACGCGTCGAACGGGAAGACGGTGACGCTGCCGGGCGCCCAGCCGCTGCCGCAGGCCGACTACACCAACTGTCCGACGAAGGGCGTCCCCTGCGGGCGGTTCCTCGGGACGGGCGACGTCCCCGCCCAGGGCATGCAGGGGGCGACCGCGGTCATCGTCGACACGGTGAGCAGCGACGTGATCCGGACGCTCAAGACGAACCTGTACGCCGCGACCCAGTCGCAGGACTTCGGCAACACCGGCATCGGGGAGGTGCTCTTGGAGATCTACATGGACGGCACGCTCAGCTCCGGCGAGTCGATCCGGACCGGCGTCTTCAATTTCCCGCTGACCGTCTGCTGGGACTGCGACGAGAGCCCGCTCAAGTGCACGTTCGGCTATCAGACGCCGTCGCCCGACACCCACGGCCCCTGCTGCGCGAACCAGGACTTCGGTTCGATGTGCGTGAACTGCGGTTATGCGGGCGAGCCCTGCTGCGAGCTCCCGCCCACCCTGCCTTGCCAGCAGCAGTCGGACTGCGCGGCCTACGGCCAGGGCTTCGCCAACTGGCAGTGTGCCGGCGGCAACTGCGCCTGCACAGTGGACGCGGACTGCGCCATGCTCCCGAACTCGCACTGCAACAAGATAAACGGCCAGTGTACGCCGGGCTGCCAGACGGTCGCCACCGGCAGCAACAGCACCGCCACCCTCACCTGCCAGACCCAGCTCACCCTCCCGATCGGCGAGGAGTCCTGTCCGACGTACCCGACGAACGGCGCGATGACGGAGGTCTGCGCGACGGCCGCCCAGTAAGCGCGCCTCCGGGGCCTTGCGCCGCGCCGGCGGCGAGACGACAATCGCGCCATGCTGGCCGGCCCCGCGCTCGCGCTCCTCCTCTCGCAGTCCCGGCCGCTCTGTCCTCCCGAGGGGGACGGCGGAGATCGCCTCCTCAACGCGCAGAAGAACCGGATCGCCGATCCCGGTTCGGTCGAGACGATCGACGTGGCCTCGCTGCTGGCCCTGCCGCGCCGCTACGCCGTCCCCCGCTGGCGCGATCGCTGGCCGCGACGGGTGGCGCGGGAGATCGCCGGGGAGGAAGCGCGCGGGGTCGCGCTCGAGGGATGGTTGCTCATCGCGCGGCAGTCGGGCCCCGAGAGCTGCAACTGTCACTCCCGGAGCCGGCGCGACTTTCACCTCTGGATCGGCGCCGAGCCCGCCGCGGACTACCTGGACGCGAAGATGAAGCGCGCCGGCGCGGTCATCGTCGAGATGACGCCCGGCGTCCGCGATCTCCACCCGGGCTGGCGGCTGCGGCGGCTCGAGCGGCTCGCCCACGACCGCGCCCGGGTGCGTGTCCGGGGCTGGCTCATGTACGACCCCGAGCATCCCGAGCAGCTCGACCGGACGCGGGGGACGCTCTGGGAGGTCCACCCGGTGACGGGCTTCGCGGTCTGGAGCGGCGGTCGCTGGGTGGAGCTGTAGCCGTCCCGCGCACCGCCTCCTGACAGCCGAGATAGGCCGCGAGGCACGGCTCCTCCGGCGCGCATTCGTGCGCTCCCCAGGGATCGTTCGTGGAGAGGCATTCGTCGAGCGCGTCCAGGCAGCAGAGGAGGCTCGCGTCCCGGCCGGAGCAGTTCTCGAAGTGATCCGACGCCCGGTGATCGGGCTCAGGGGAGCAGGGGCTGCGCGGCCCCTCCTTCGGAGCGCAGGCGGCGAGGAGGGCGACGAGGACGAGGAGGCGTTCGTGAAACACGCTTTCCTAAAGGACGCGAGCGGCGTGCCATCGCCAGGGGCGCGAAATCACGCCGTTCCCTTCTCACCTTCCGGTCTCGAACTCGGACACGCTCGGACCATGCAAGACTTGCAATGAGCGTGAAGTGTTTGTCGTGAATCTATTGGGCGCCTTGTAAATCGTCGCGCCAGAAGGCCGGGGAGAGAAGGCGCATGACTGCCGAGATCCCTCACGTTGCCCTCTCCCGCGATGGGGAAAAATGGTTTGTAAGCCCTCGGAATGACGAATGGGGAATCCCTCTCCCCCGGCAGGGGGAGAGGCCGGGGTCGCGCTGCTCCGCGAAAAGAAGCAGCCACCTGGACCGGTCTGGTGGTCGAGGTTCGTGAGGCATGATGCTTGCGTTCGTTTACGTTCGTTGCCGAACGAGGGAATCATGGTCGAAAACTTGAACGCCGCAGCGCGGGCGTTAGACAGAAGAGCCTGAATGTTCGTGACGACGTCGGAGGCCTCCATGACGAACCTTTTGATCCGGTGGCTGCCCCTGCTCTGCCTCATCACCGCGACCGGCGCGAGGGCAGCGACGGTGGATCTCACGGGCATCCCCCGCGCCGACGCGAAGGAGCACGGCAAGAGGCTCCATGGTTTCGTGGCGGCGAAGGGAGAGACCCTCGCGTTCGCGGCGACGGGCCCGGGCGCCGTGCTCGTCCGCGCGTTCGGCTCCGGCGGCGACGACCGGCTCGTGATCACCGTCGAGCGGGACGGGAAGGCCCGGTCGATCAACCCGCGCGCCGTCGCGCCGGGCGGCGGGAGCTTTGAGGGCGCTGCTCTCTCCCGGCCGGCGCTGGTCGAGCTGTCCATCCCCACCGGGACTCACGCCTACCGGGTCACCTTCAGCGAGAAGGCGTTCGTGCAGATCGGACCGGCGCGCGGCCGGCACGCCGCCTGGAGGGCCGCCGCGGAGGAGCCGCTCGCGACGCTCGAGCCGGCGAGCCTGGTGGCTGTACCCGTGGTGACCGCGCCGCCCGCGCCCGCCGCCGCGCCGGACTCGCTGCCGCCGCCGGTCGCCCTCGCCTCCACGGATCCGGTCGCGGTCGCGACGGTCGCGCCCGCCCCTCCCGCCGCGCCGGGGGCGAGCTCGTTCATCCTCACCCCGGTGGTCGGCATGGGCTTCGTGGTCGAGGACGCGCTCGGCCAATCCGCCCCGCAGTTCGTCTTCGGCGCCGACGGCCGCTACTTCCTCTCCCGTAAGCCGAACGGCGAGATGGCGCTCGATCTGGTGCTCCGCGACCACGCGGCGAGCCAGGTCTACCTGACCGACCGGCCCGACCTCGCGACCGGCGGCGCGGCCTCGCTCTCGACCAACGAGCAGATGCTCCAGACCGACCTCGACTTCGCCTACGACTTTCACCCGATCCAGCGGCTCTTCCTCGGCCTCTTCGCCGGCCCGGGCTTCCGCTTCTTCATGAACGACGTGATCCCCGCGAACGTGGGCGGCCTCTTCCCGGGCGGCGAGGCGCGCTTCGCGATCACGGATTCCCTCGAGGCGCGCGCGCGGGTCTCCTACCTGTACAACCTCTTCTTCCAGAACGCCGGCTCGCTCTCGGCCCTCGGCCCGCCGCACGCCGCGGCGAACGCCTCCGCGGGCCTCGCCCTGAAGGTCGGCGGCGGGAACCGGCTCCGGCTCGAGTACGAGGGCGAGGACGACGCCTTCCTTCACTCGTACCGCTACTACCACTCCCTCTGTTTCCTGCTCGACCTCGCGATCTGAAGCGTGGCCGACCCCGCGATTCACTTGGAGGAGAATCTCATGACCCGAAGGACCGGACGCCTCTCCGTTCTCGTCGCCGTCGCGACGCTCGCCGTCGCCTGCGCGCAAAAGCTCCAGCCCCCCGCGGCCTCCATCGCCGCCGCGGCCAAGGTCGCGACCGGCGCCGTCGTCCAGCTCGACGGCGCGAAGAGCGCGGATCCCCAGGGCCTCCCGCTCACCTTCCGGTGGCAGATGTTGAACCTGCCCCCCGGCAGCCACGCGGCCCTCAACGACCCGGCGGTCATCAACCCGTCGTTCACGGCCGACGTGGACGGGACCTACGTCGTGCAGCTCGTCGTCTCGGACGGCAAGCTCTCCTCCGGCCCGGCCACGGCGCAGGTGGTCGCTGGCCCCTGCGGCGACGAGCCGCTGCTGGTGGCCCCCGAGGGGACCGTGGTCTCCGGGATCGGCGTCGCGGACGGGGGCGTCGCGGCCGGCGCGCTCGTCCGCCTCTCCGCGACCGTCACCGATCCGAACGGCTCGTGCCTGCCCGGCGGGGACGGCGGCACGGCCGAGACCTTCGGCTACGCCTGGTCTTTCGTCTCGATCCCGAGCGGCAGCACGGCGAAGCTCGACGGCGCCGCGCTCTCCTCCCCGTCGTTCACCGCCGATCTGCCCGGCGCCTACGTCGTCTCACTGACCGCGACGAGCCCGACCGGGATCACCGGGCAGGGGACGACGACGATCACCGCCGGCACCTGCGGCAGCAACCCCCCTTCGATCCAGGAGATCGGCGCGCGCCCCGCCTCCCCGCAGGTCGGGCAGATCGTCCAGATATCCGCCCAGATCCTCCAGCCGGACAACGCGCCCCCGTGCAGCGCGGGCGAGACGCTCTCGTACGCCTGGTCGTTCGTCGCGCTCCCGGCGGGGAGCCGGGCGCGCTTCAACTCACCGGCCGTCGCCGAGCCCTCGTTCACGCCCGACGTCGCGGGAGCTTACGCGATCCGTCTCGAGGCCACCGATTCGCTCGGCCACGCATCCGCGCCGCAGACCCTGACGATCACGGCCAGCGGCTGCGGCGGCGCGATCCCCCAGGTCTCCGGGATCACCGCGGCCCCGGCCGCCCCTGACACCGGGGAGACGGTCCAGCTCGCCGCCCAGATCGCCGACACCGACGCGACCGCCTGCGGCCTCGTCCCCTCGTACGTCTACGCCTGGCAGATCGTCGGCCAGCCGGCGGGGAGCCACGCCGCGCTCGACAACCCGGCGGCGAGCGATCCCTCCTTCACCGCCGACCTCCCGGGCCAGTACGACGTGGCCCTCGTCGTGAGCAAGGTCGAGCTGACGGTCCCCCCCGCGGCGGCCCCCGACGCGGGCGCGCTCGACGGCGGCAGCGGGGCGGGAGGCGGAGACGGCGGGCTGGCCGACGGGGGGAGCGAGGACGCGGGCTCCTTCGACGCCGGCCCTCCCGACGCCGGCCCCGGTGACGCGGGGAGCGTGGGAGCGGACGCGGGTGAGACCGACGCGGGCGCGCCGGGCGGCGACGCCGGGGGGGCCGTCCCGGCGGGCGCGCCCTCCGGCTCCTGGGCGCTCTCGACCCCGCTCTCGAGCCCGATGGCCGTCCTCCACCTCACCGTGTCCGCCTGCGGCGACGCCGCGCCGGTCGTCGTCGCCAACGCGGATCCGCAGCCCGACGTGGGCGCGCCGGTCCAGCTCGGCGTGACGGTCACCGACGCGAACGCGTCCGCCGGCTGCGCGCTCCCGGAGTCCTTCGCCTACGCCTGGTCGATCGCGAAGCTCCCTCAGGGGAGCGGCGCGTCGCTCAACGGGACCTCCCTCGTCGCCCCGTCGTTCACCCCGGACGAGCCGGGCGAGTACGACTTCCGCGTGGTCGTCACTGACACGAGCGGCCGCTCCGGCACGGCGACCGAGGTCGTCACCGCGGGGACTTGCGGCAGCGCCTCGCCGACCGTCGTCGCCTCCGCCCCCGGGGTGACGGGCAACGTGCCGGTGGGCTCGCCGGTCCAGCTCCTCGCGACGGCGAACGACGCCGACGCGCTCGCCCCCTGCGACCTGACCGTGAACCTCTCCTACGCCTGGCAGCTCGTGGAGGTGCCGGCGGGCAGCAAGGCGCAGCTCAACGATCCCGCGGCGCAGAACCCGAGCTTCACCCCGGACCAGCCGGGACCCTACGAGGCCATCGTCACGGTCACCGACTCGCGCGGCCGCGCCGGGGTCTCGACGCCGGTGAGCGTGACGGCCGGGAGCTGCGGCACGCTGGCCCCGGTCCCGACCCCGGTGATCGCCCCGCCGGCCGGAACGATCGACGTGGGCAACACCGTGCAGCTCTCGGTGACGACGCAGGACGGCAACCGCGGCGACGGCTGCAGCGGGGATAGCTGCTGCGGTCTCGCGGAGACCGAGAGCTATTCGTGGTGGTTCACCCAGCTCCCGCCGGGGAGCCAGGCGCGGCTCAACGGCGCGAACCTCGTGGACCCGTCGTTCGTCCCGGACGTGCCGGCGGTCGGCCAGACGGTCTACGAGGTCGCGGTGGCGGCGACCGACAGCTCGGGGCTCACGGGGGTCAGGACGATCGACATCCACGTCGCATCGTGCGGCAGCAACCCCCCGGTCATCAGCCCGGCCGGCTTCTCGGCGACGCCCGTGGCCCCGGTCCTCGGCCAGCCGACGCGCATCGCCGCGGCCTTCACGGACGCGGACAACGACACGTGCGGTCTCGGGCGGACGTTCACCTACCACTGGACGATGGACCAGATCCCGCCCGGCAGCCACGCGACGATCGACGATCCCGGCGCGCTCGCCCCGTCGTTCACCCCGGACGTGGCGGGAGCGCCGTACGGCTTCAGCTTCACGGTCACCGACAACCTCGGCAGGACGGCGACCTCCCCCAGCGGCGCCTTCCTCGTGACGGCGGCGGACTGCGGGAAGGCGGCGCCCACGATCACCTTGCCCGACGTCTCGGCGAACACCTTCCAGGTCGTGCAGCTCGGCATGGCCTCGAGCGGTGGCCTGGCCTCGGTCCGGGACGAGAACGAGAGCTGCGCGTCGGCTTTCCCGAACGTGGCCGTCACCAGCGACCGCTACGCCTGGAGCTTCCTCTCGCTGCCGCCGGGCAGCCACGCGAAGCTCAACGACCCGACCGCGGCCAACCCCTCCTTCGTGCCCGACGTGGCGGGGCCGGCGGTCTACGAGGCGCAGGTCGTGGTCACCGACGGGCTCGGCAACTCGAGCGCCCCCGTGAGTCAGACGGTCAACGTCAGCTCGTGCGGCGGCGCGCCGGCGGTCCCGCAGATCAACACGGCGTCCTATCCGGTGACGTTCAAGTTCTGCTCCGGCGACGGGGGGGGCACGCAGTCCACGACGACCTGCCCGGCCGGCAGCGGCGCCTCGGCGGACAACCCCTGCACCGTGGCGCTCGCCTCGGGCCCGAGCACGTGCCCCCTGGAGAACGTCCTCGTCCTCGATGCCCGCGGGACGACGGACGCGGACAACAGCGGGGACTGCAATCTCGCCGAGACCCTCTCCTACCGGTGGGAGCTGTTCGCGGTCCCGCCCGGGTCGAACGCCTCGCTCCAGCCGGGGGGCGCCCAGACCTCGACGGCGGAGACGCCGTGGGTGCCGATCGACCAGAAGGGCTCGTATGTCTTCCGCCTCGGCGCGAGCGACGGGACGGCGGCGCCGGCGAGCCCGCCCGCGGTCTTCTACTTGCAGGTGAACTAGAGAGCGAGGAAGGCGACCATGGCCGAGAGGCTCGGGAGCCCGAGGTGGAAGGCGCGCGCGAGCGCGGGGCGTGGCGCGCTCGCCGGGGGCTGGAAGGAGCGTCCGTCCCGCGGCGGCGCGGGCCGGTCGCGCAGGAGCCCGAGGGTGGCGCTCCCCTTCGCGCTCCTCTTCGCCTGCGCTCCCCCCGCCGCCCCCACCGCGGTCCTCTCGGCGCCCGATACGGCGCCGGTGGGGCGCGTCGTGGAGCTCGACGGGAGCGGTTCGACGGTCCCCGCGGGCCGGACGCCGGCCTACGCCTGGTCGCTGTCCGCCCTGCCCGCGGGGAGCCGCGCGAAGCTCTCCGGGACGGACGCCGCGATGGAGACCTTCGTCCCCGACGTGGCCGGCGATTACGGCGTGAGCCTCACCGTCGCGGCCGTCTCCCCCGGCGGAGCGGAGGGGCCGCCCTCGGCGCCGGCCCGGAAGACCCTCCACGTCGCCTGCGGCCTCGCCTTGCCGTCGGCGGCGCTCGCCGCGACGCCCTCCTCCCCCTCGGTCGGAGAGCCGGTCGCCCTCACCGCGAAGGTCGCGGACCCCGATGAGGGCGCGCCGTGCGGCCTCGCCCTCACGTACGCCTACGCCTGGAGCTTCACGTCCCTCCCGCCGGGGAGCTCGGCCTCCTTCGACCGGACGACCTCGCCGGAGGCGAACTTCACGCCCGACGTGGCCGGCGCCTACGGGATCGGGCTCACCGTCACCGCGTCGGACGGCCGCCGGTCGACCACGACGTTCGAGGTCACGGCCGGGGTCTGCGGCTCCCAGGCCCCCTCCGTCTCCACGCCCACGATCGCGCCGGCCGCGCCGCAGACCGGCGTCCCCGTCACGATCTCGGCGCGGGTCGACGATCCCGACGACGATCCCCCGTGCAGCCTCGGGCTCTCCCTCTCCTACTCCTGGACGCTCGTCTCCGTCCCCGCGGGGAGCCGGGCCAGGCTCTCTCTGCCCGACGGGGAGAAGACGGGCCTGACCCCCGATCTCCCCGGCGAATACTCGGTCGCCCTCGCCGTCACGGCCCCGGATGGGAAGAGCGGCCGCGCCGCGGTGACGTTCACGGCCGGGAGCTGCGGAGCCAACCCGCCGTCCGTCTCGTCCGTCTCGGCGACCCCGGCCGCCCCCGTGCAGGGGCAGACGGTGGAGCTCTCCGCCCAGGTGACCGACGCGGACATCGAGCCCTGCGGCCTGCCGAGGGCGCTCGGCTATGGCTGGACCCTGACCGCGCTCCCCGCCGGCAGCCGCGCGGCGCTCGTCGGCCCCGCCTCCGAAAACCCCTGGTTCGTCGCCGACCTCCCCGGCGACTATGGCGTCTCCCTCTCCGTGCAGGACGACCTCGGCCGGAGGGCGCCGCCCGTCTCGGGGACGGTCCACGTCTCCGCCTGCCCAGCCCCCCGGGTCGAGATCGCCGCGCCCGACGGCGGGGTCCCGCTCGGCCTGCCGGTGGAGCTTTCGGCCACGGCCCCGGCCTCGCCTTGCGCGGGGGGCGCGGAGAGCTTCGCCTGGAGCTTCACGAGCCTGCCTCCGGGGAGCCACGCGAGCCTCTCGGACCCCTCGGCGCAGAATCCGTCGTTCACGCCCGACGTGGCCGGCCCGTACGCCGTCCGGCTCGCCGTCACGGACGGCCTCTCGCGTACGGGGGTGGCCACGGCGGTGGTGACCGGCGGCCCCTGCGGGAGCCTGCCGCTCGCCCTCACCCCGCACGGCCCGCCGGCGGCCGTCCCCGTCGGAGCGGCGGCCGGCCTCTCGGCCACGCTCTCCGATCCGAACGCCGGCTGCGGGCTCGAGGAGGACGAGCGCTGGAGGTGGTCCTTCACCTCGCTCCCCCGGGGCAGCGCGGCGAGCCTCGCGACGCCTTCCGGGATCACGACGAGCTTCACCCCCGACATCCCGGGGACGTACGGCGTCTCGCTGGCCGTCACGGATTCCTCGGGGATGAGCGGGACCGCCTCGTTCTCGGTCACGGCCGGCCCCTGCGGGACCGCGCTCCCCTCCGTGGCCGAGCTGCACGCGACCCCCGGCTCCCCGGCGTCCATCGGCGCGCCCGTCCGGCTCGGGGCGACGGTCACGGACGCGAACGTGGCCTGCGGCGCGGCGAGCGGGCCGACCTACGCCTGGAGCTTCACGTCCCTTCCGGCGGGGAGCCACGCCTCGCTCGACCTGCCGTCGGGAAGCTCGCCGAGCTTCACCCCCGACGTCGCCGGCGAGTACGACGTGACCCTCACGGTGACCGACTCGCTCGGCCGGTCGTCGGGGCCGACCTCTCCGCTCGCGATCACGGCCGGCGCCTGTGGGAGCCACCTCCCGGCGCTGTCGGCGCCGCTCGCCTCGCCCGCCGCCCCGTCGGTCGGGGAGCCCGTGCTGCTCTCCGCTTCGCTCGACGACGCCGACGACGACGCGCCGTGCAGCCTCGGCCGGACGTTCACCTTCGCCTGGACGCTCGTCCGGGCGCCCCCGGGGAGTCGCGCGGCGATCCTGGACCCCGCCGCCTCCGCTCCGTGGATCGTCCCCGACCTCCCGGGAGAGTACTCCGCGGCCCTCGCCGTCACCGACTCGGCGGGCCGGCAGGGCGCGCCGATCGTCGTGACCTTCACCGCGGGCCCGTGCGGCGCTTCGCTCCCCACCGTCACGCCCACCGCGAGCGACCTCGCGCCCGGGATCGCCCAGGCGGTCCAGCTCTTCGCGAACCCGACCGACGCGAACGTCGCCTGCGGCGCCGTGACGGCCGGCTTCACGTACGCCTGGACGATCCTCGGCCTGCCGCCGGGGAGCCAGGCGGCGCTGTCGGGGGCGGGCCTCGCGAGCCCCAGCTTCACCCCCGACGTGCCCGGGTCCTACGTCTTCTCGGTCACGGCGACGGACGGCCTGGGGAGGACGAGCCTGCCGGCGCCGCTCTCGGTGGACGCCACGGCCTGTGGGTCGGCCCCCCCGGTCGCGAGGATCACCGTGACGGACGGTTCGGGGAACGTCCTCGCCGGCCCCGGGGGGAGCGTCGTGGCCTCGATCTCCACCTGCCCGCCCATCGTCGGCCTCTCGGGCCTCGGCACGACGGACGCGGACGCGCGCGAGGCCTGCGGCCTCCCCGAGACCGCCGACCGACTCTCCTACCAGTGGACCGAGCTCCTCGCGCCGCCGGGCAGCAAGTCGGTCCTCGCGGGCGCCTCCTCCGCGACGCCCTGGATGCAGCTCGACGTCGCCGGCAGCTACGTCTTCCGGATGACCGCGACGGACCCCCTGGGGAACGTCTCGAGTCCCCCGGCCGTCGCGACGATCACGGGCGGCGGCAACGGGGTCGACCAGACCTCGAAGATCGCCGCGGAGGGCGGGCCGGCCGCCCTCGTGGAGGTGAACGACATCCCCCGCGTCGCCTTCATCCAGGAGGCGACGGGCGCCCTCGTCTACGCGGAGCAGACCGGCGGCTTCTTCTCCGGCACGACGACCTGGGCGACGGTCACCTTGCAATCGCAAGCCCGGAGCGTCGCGCTCGCCCCCCTCGGCAACGCGACCGGGGGGCTCGCGCTCGCCTGGGTCGGCCCGCCGTCCGTCTTCTGGACGGCGCCCGTCTACTACAGCGAGTGCGCCGACTCGTCCGGGCAGCAGTGCGCGTCGGCCGCGGGGTGGACGGCGCCCTCCACGATCGGGAGCGTCTTCGCCACCCTCGGGACCCCGCGGATCGCCCTCGCGATCCGGAGCGTGACCGTGAACCACACCTCCCTCACCCTGGAGGGGCTCGCGGTCACGGATCAGGCGTCGCTCCTGGGCGGGGGGCGGTTGGTGGACTACGCGCAATGCGCGGCGGGCTCGTGCGCCAGCGGGGGCTTTTCGAGCCTGACCTCGATCGATTCCAACGGGGCCGACGACGTCGGGGACTCTCTCGGCCTCGCGATCAACGACGGCGCGCGCGTCGGCCTCGCCGACTACGATTCCACGGCGGGGACGCTCCGCTACGAGGAGTGCGCCTATAACGGGAGGCCGGGGTCCTGCACGAGCAGCGGCTGGAGCGGCGCGGTCGTCTTGAACCCCGACGACACGACGAACACGAGCGGGGAGGCCGCCTGCGCGCCCGCGGCGAGCGACGACATCGGCCGCTACCTCTCGCTCACGACGGGCTTCCCGGGGGTCAACAAGCAAGGCTTCCGGCTCGCCTTCTACGACCGGACGACGCGATGCCTCGGTCTCGGGGCGTGCACCGGGGAGGCCTCGTGCGGCAGCGTGGGCGCCTGGGTGCTCGGGGCCGCCGATGGGCCGGCGCGCGGCCGTTACACGTCGAGCGTCACGGACGCGAAGAACCTCACCCACGTCGCCTACCTGGACCAGTCGGGGAGCGTGGCCCGCTTCCGGATCATGACCGTGGATCTCACGAACAACAGCTTGCGAGGGGTGCTGGACGCGATCACCCGGACCTGCGACGACGTGAACGTCACGGGCTGGCAGAACGCGATCGGCGTCGCGAACGACGGCAACGGCAGGCTGGCCAATCAGCTCGCGACGACATCGGACGTGAACGCCCCGGAGTGGTTCTACAGCGATCCGTAAGCTTTGGGCGGACGACGGTGGGCTGCCGCCGCCGCCGGGCCTCCGTCTCGTGCCGCCGGGCCTCCGTCTCGTGCCGTGGGGCCTCCGTCTCGTGCCGTGGGGCCTCCGTCTCGTGCCGTGGGGCCTCCGTCCGGCGCGGACGGAGCCCCGTCCCGCGGCGGCGGACCCTCGTCCGCGCGCGGGA
>JAKAPL010000113.1 GCA_021807105.1 Myxococcales bacterium
TGCGAAGGGCGTGCTCGCTCCTTCCTCCTGCGGCGTGCTTCAGCACGCCTCGTCGGTCGTCGCTGCGCTTGCCCTTCTCGGCTGCGGTCTCGAACGCCTCGCTACGCCGTACCGTGAATAAGACGGGCTGATTGACAGCCGTCTCCGGCCGGGGTAGCTTTCACACCATGGCGCGCCGGCTGGCCAGCGGCCTGCTCCTCCTCTGCTTCTTCGTTACGCTGCTCCTCGCGGCGGGCCACAACCATATCCGGGAGAGGACTTCGGGTTGTTCTGACGCGGCCTGCGTCCTCTGCTCCGGCGCGATCGCGACCGCTCCCGCCGTCCCGCTGCTCGAACGGGCTCCGCTGGCGCAGCGGCGCCACCTCCTCGCGGCGCCGCGCGCGCCCGTCCTCCCCTCCCTCCTGAAGTTGGATCATTCGGGCGGCGCGCCACCCCTCGCGTAGCCCCAGGGTCCTCTCCTCGCAACGCCGGAGACCCGATTGCGCCATCGGCGCGGTCGGGTCTCGAACTCTGCTCTCTTGATCGCGGCCTCGCGTCCTCGCGACGGCCGCCCGACCCCTCGACGGATGGATTCGCGCGCAGCCCAAAGGTGGTGGGCAGTGGCCGCGGCAATCGCCGCCGCCCTCGTCGTGTGCTCCCTGGCCCGCTCCGCGCTCGCGGCAGCGGACGGCGGCGCGGTGGCGACCGACGCGGGGACCGAGGTAGAGCGCCTCCCGTCGTCGCCGGCGCCATCGCCCCCGATCTCCCCCCAACCCGGTTCTTCTCCAAGGGTGGGGGAGGGACCTGGCGGGGAGCCGGCGCCGCCTCCCATGCCACGACCCCTTGCTCCCGTTCCCATGGCGCCGGCGAAGCCGCCTGCCGCCCCCCTTGTCCCCGCCCCGCCGCCGACTTTCGTCCTCCGCGGGGCCGTGCACAACCCGCTCTACCAGCCCATCTCCGGCGCACTCGTCGAGGTGGTCGCGCCGAGCGGCGAGGGACCGCCGATCGCGAGGGTACGCTCGGACGCCAAGGGGAATTTCGCCTTCGCGCCCTTGCCCGCCGCGTCGGTCCTTGTTCGCACGACCGCGCCCGGCTACGGGCCCTCGACTCTCGCCGTCGATCTGGGCGCGTCCACCCAGCCCCTCGATGTCATCCTGGCCACCGCCACGTCTCGCTACGTCGTGCAGGTCCACGCGCAGCGCACCACGCCGCCGCCGACCCGGAGCGCGGAGAGCGTCGCGGTGGTCAGCAGGCAGACCGTCGACACGCTGCCTGGCGGGGACAATGCCTCGCTGACCCAGGTGCTCGCGACCCAGCCGGGCTTCGTGGCCGACACATTCGGGGCGCTCCACGCGCGGGGCGCCCACGGCGATCTGACCTTCGAGATCGACGGCGTGCCGCTGCCCGCCGCCGCGTCCGCCCAGTTCGAGACCGCGATCCCGACCCGTCTCGTCGAAAACTTACAGATCCTCACCGGCGGCCTCCCGGCGGAGTACGGCTGGGAGCTCGCTGGTGTCGTGGACGTCACGACCCGCCACGGCACGCCCAAGCCCGAGGGGGAGGTGCAGATCGATTACGGCAGCAACCAATTGATCGAACCGTCGGCCGTCTGGTCGCAGGACTTCGGCACGGTGAGCGCCTTCGCCGGGGGCAGCTTCCAATCGACCGACCGAGGCCTGGACACGCCGGCCGCGAGCCCGATCCTTCACGACCAGCTCCTCTCCGGCAACGGCTTCGCCCGCATCGACTGGCTCGCGTCCCCGCACGATCGGATCGAGCTGATCGGCAACTATACCCAAAACCGCTACCAGATCCCGATCGACCCGACGGTGCTGCCGCTCTCCGACGCCCCGCCGGGCGCGACGCGCGGGCCGGACGCCTACGGCAACCCGCCGCCGACCTTCGTCCCCTACGACGCGAACCCGACCGAGTCCGAGCGGGACACCTTCGCGACCGCCTCGTGGCGCCACACCTTCACCGGCGGGTCTACGCTGCAGGTCGCCCCCTACGCCGACGACTCGTACGGCGACCTCCTCTGCGACCCCTCCGGCAGCCTCGGCCCCACCGCCGATCCCGGATCGACGTGCAGCGACGTCCAGCGCGAGATCCTCCACGGCGGCGGCGTCGTCAACTACTCCTGGACCGCCACGCACCAGGATTGGAAGACCGGGCTGCGCGCCGACTTCGGCCACAGCGCGGTCGGCTACACCCTCTTCTCCCGGGACGACGCCTCGCCGCTCGGCGGCCCCGACCCCGCGCTGACCCTCGGCGGGCAGGACCAGATCGACGCGGCCATCGCGGGCGTCTACCTCCAGGACAGGATCACCCTTGGCAAGTGGACGATCTTCCCGGGAGTCCGGCTCGACGCCCAGGACGTCGCCTACCTCGGGACGTCGCTGCCGCCGACCGTCACGGTCGGCCCGAGCGCCCGCCTGGGCGCCTCGTACGCGTTCACCGAGGACCTCGTGCTGCACGCGTTCGGGGGCTACCTCTGGCAGCCCCCGACCGAGCTGGACGCTCCGACCGCCGCGCGGATCCTCGTGCCAGGGCTGGCGGGCCAGACCATCCCGATCGACCTGCAGCCCGAGAAGGATGAGTACGCGGAGGTCGGAATCGCCGACCGTTTCTTCCGGAAGCTGACCGCCAGCCTGACCGTCTGGGGCCGACTCGCTCAGGACCAGCTCGACGAGGTCAACGTGGGCAACACCAACCTCCTGGCCGAGTACAACTTCGCCCATGGGCGTGCGGCCGGCGTCGAGGCGGCCCTCGACGCGGTGGCGAACAAGGAGCTGACCGGGTTCGCGAACGTGAGCTGGGAGACGGGCCAAGGGCAGGGAATCGAGAGCGAGAAGTACCTGTTCCCGCAGTCACAGGTCACGGACCCGTCGTGGCAGACGCTCGACCACGTCCAGACCTGGACGGCGAACGCCGGCTTCGACCTTCACGACGCCGCCGAGAAGAGCCACCTCGCGGTCCTCTTCAACTACGGCAGCGGCTTGCGCACCGGCGCGAACAACGACCTGACCGTCCCGCCCCACTCGACGTTCGATCTGACCCTGCGCCACCGGTTCGACGTCGTGCTCCATCCGGAGCTGGCGGTCGACGTGTTCAACGCCTTCGACGAGATCTACGCGATCCGCATCGCCAACGGCTTCGTCGGCAGCGCGTACGGGCCCCTGCGCCAGTTCGACGTCCGGCTGATCGTCCCCTTCGGAGGCTGATCGATGACCGCTGCGCGTACCTCCCTCCTCGCACTCGGCGCCGCGCTCGGGCTGCTCGCCTGCGGCTCGGGTTTCTACGACGACAGCGGGCAGCCGGCGCCGGGCCAGTGGTGGCCCTGGGTCTGCGCCGACGGTGGGCTGGCGCCGGACGCCGGCTGCGGCGCGCCGCCCCCCTGTCCGGACGGAGGCGCCGATGGCGGCTGTTGATCGGCGACCTGCGAGGATCGTCGCGTGGCGCGGGGACCTCTCGATGAGGCGGTCGGGGGGGGCGTTGGCCCCCGCCTTAGGGCTTCGTGACCGTTCAATGCCCGGAGAGGCAAGGCCCATGAGGAAAGCCGCCGAGCCGGGGAGCAGGGCCGGCTTCCACACCCGGGCTTGCTGGCTTCATGGATGCCCGGGGTCCCTGGGATTGCGGGCGCTGGCCCGCGTTAGGAGCTGCTCGCGATGAACTGGTCCGACATTCCCGGCCTCGGCCTGCTGATCCGCGGCGGGATCATGATGGTGCCGCTGGCGGCCGCGGCGCTGGTCGCGCTCGCGGTGATCCTCGAACGCCTCTGGGTCTATCACCAGGCCGACATCCACGGCGAATCCGAGACGCTGCGCGATCGACTCCGCGCCGCCGTCGCCGAAGGCGGGCAGGCGGGCGTCATCCGCCTGCTCGAGGGCGAGCACGGCGCTCTCTCGCGCGTCCTCCTCGCCGGCGCCCGCGCTCCGGACACCACGACCGGCGAGGCCGCGATGACCGACGAGGCCCGCCTCACCCTCATGGAGCTCGAACGGGGGCTGCCGACCCTCGACACCGTCATCACCCTGGCGCCCCTCCTTGGCCTCCTCGGCACCATCACCGGCATGATGGGGTCATTCCGCCTGCTCTCGAACACCGGCATCGGCCACCCCCGCGCGGTCACCGGCGGCATCGCCGAGGCGCTCATCGCCACCGCCACCGGCCTAGTCATCGCCGTCTTCACGCTGGTCTTCCACAACTACTTCCAGAGTCGGCTCGCCCGAATCGAAGCCGAGCTGGAGCTGCACGGGGACCGGCTCCTCCACGTCTTGGGAGCGGCCCCCAAGAGCGCCAGCCTGCCCCGCCATCACGTGCCGGCGGCGACCGAGGCGACGTGAAGTTCCGCGCGCACCGGCCGCGGCGCAAGCCGCGCATCGAGATCATCCCGATGATCGACATCATCTTCTTCCTGCTCGTCTTCTACATGGTGACGTCGCAGGCGATCACCGCGGAGCGCGGCCAGGGCGTCGAGCTGCCGTCCCTGGCGCACGGCGACGAGACCGTGGCGACCGAGGTCTCGCTCGGCCTGGACGCGGCGGGACACCTCAGCCTGGACGGGCAGCCCATCGCCTTCGCCGAGGAGGCGAACAAGCTGGTCGAGGCCCTGCGCAAGAACCCGCAGGGACTGGTCGTGATCCGCGCCGACCGGCGTGCCTTGCACGGCGACGTCGTCCGGGCGATGGACATCGCCCGTGCCGTGGGCGTCCGCCGCTTCGCGATCGCCGGGAAGAATGGCGACGACACCTCTGGGCAGCCCCCGGAGGCGAAGCCTGAGTAGCTTGCGACCATCGTGGCTCCCGCGCGAGCCGCCCGCCCTCGTGTTCGTCGCCGGGGGCCTCTTCCTTGAGGCGGCGGCGCTCGCGTTCGCCGGCTGGACGGCATCGCGACCGGTCGCGCCGCCTCCTCCCCCGCCGCTGATGGAGACGCGCCTGTTGGCCCCTCCGCCGCCGCCCATCGCGAAGCCGATCGAGGCCCCCAAGCCGCCGCCGCCCCACCCGGTTCCGCACCTCGTGGCCCACCACGCAGCGCCGCCCCCTCCGGAGGTGAAGGTCGGCAAGCAGCCGCCCAAGGCAGGCCAGAGGACCGCGGTCGCGGCCGCCACCCCGGCCTCCAACGTGACCTCGACGCAGGAGAACGTGGCTGCCCCGCCGTTCGAGCCCCCGGCACAGCCGGCGCCGGCTCCCCGGCCGGCCCGGCGAAGGCCGCCGCCGCCTTTGAATCGACCACCCGAGGTCCTCGCGAACCCGAGCCCGACGCTGCCGGATGAGCTGCGCGAAAGCGACTTCCACGGGCAAGCGCTGATCCTCTTCCTCATCGACGAGCGGGGCGCGGCGGTCCCCCACCTGCTCCAGAGCACGGGCAATGCCCAGGTCGATGGCCTGGCACTCGACGCCGCCCGCCGCTGGCGGTTCGAGCCGGCGCTCCAGAATGGCAAGCCCGTCGCCGCCCAGATCCAGGTCGAGATGCAGATCTCGGTGGAGTGAGCCCGCGTGGTTCACGGCCCGGCGGCGCTGGGCGAGCCGGCGCGTCGGGTCAACGGGTGAGCGCGACGATGAGCGTGGCGACGAGCGCGCCGCTGGCCGCCCGAGTCCCTCGGCCCGAGTCCCTCGTTCGGGGCGGCCTCGTATGCTCCCGCGGCGACGTGGTGGATGGCGCAGCCAACCGCGACCGACGGCTGATCGCCCGGGAGGGCGTTGCGAGCGAGGACGGCCGGGGCCGTCCCCGCCGCCGTGGCGTCCATCCCGCTGGGCCACCTTCCCTCTCCGAACTGTCACCCCGTCTTATCCACCGTAAGCCCGTCTTATTCACGGTACGGCGTAGCGAGGCGTTCGAGACCGCGAGCCGAGAAGGGCAAGCGAGAGCGACGACCGACGAGGCGTCGCGTAAAGCACCTCCCCACGAAGTCGTTTGGAGGGTGGCAAGCCCCCCGCGAGGAGGTACGGAGCGAGCACACCCCCCCATGTCGTTGTAGGGGTGGCAAGCCCCCCCTTCGGGAGGCGCGGGATCGGACGCCGCAGCAGCCGGA
>JAKAPL010000114.1 GCA_021807105.1 Myxococcales bacterium
CAGCCGGCGAGGTGGCCGGCAAGAAGCCTGCACGGGGAGCGAGCGGCGGGAAGCGGGCGCGGGGCGTCCGCGTTGGGCGCCGGGGGTCTTGCTCCGGGTAGGGGCGAGCAGAGCGGAGTTATGGCGCGGCAGGAGCCGTTCCCGCCGCCGTTGCCGCTCCGCCCCCAGGAGCCCGGCAAAGTCGTGCAGCGAGCGAAACGATGAGGAAACCCGGAAGGCAGGAAGAAAGCCTCCTCGCTTCCTGGATTCCTCCTAGCCTCAAGGTTCGCGCGCCGCGACCTTGACCGAGGCCCGCCCCGGTTGCCCCGGCCGGGACGGATGGCTATCCTGTTCTTTCTTTCGGTCGTAGGGCGAACGAGGGATTCCATGGCACGAGCGGGCGAAAAGAGAGAGGCGGGGAGGAGGACGCCGCCGCCGGGGAGCCTGCCCGGCGCGCCCGCCGTCTACCCACCCCCCCGCGCCTTCGCCGAGAAGGCCCGGTTCCGATCGATGGACGAGCTGCGCGCCCTCTGGCGCCGCTCCCTCGACGATCCCGATGGCTTCTGGGGCGAGGCGGCAGGGGCCCTCGACTGGATCCAGCCGTTCGACCGCGTCCTCGAGTGGAGCCCGCCCCACGCCCAGTGGTTCGTCGGCGGCCACCTGAACGCCTCCGCGAACTGCCTCGACCGCCACGTCGCCGCGGGCTTCGGGGAGAAGAGGGCGATCGTCTGGGAGGGCGAGCCGTACTCGCCGGGCCGGGCGGCCGAGGAGCGGACGCTCACCTACGCGGACCTGCTCGCCGAGGTCTCCCGCTTCGCGAACGCCCTGCGGACCCTCGGCGTCAAGACCGGCGACCGCGTCGGCATCTACCTGCCGCTCGTCCCCGAGGCCGTGGTGGCCATGCTCGCCTGCGCCCGCCTGGGGGCCGCCCACAGCGTCGTTTTCGCCGGCTTCTCCCCCGACGCCCTGCGCGACCGGCTCTCCGACGCCGGGGTCAAGGTCCTCGTCACCGCCGACGGGGCCTACCGGCGCGGCGGGCGGGTCCCCCTGAAGGCGAACGCCGACGCCGCGCTCGAAGGGCTGCCCGCCGTCTCGCGGGTGGTGGTCCTGCGGCGCACCGGGGAGAAGGTCCCCATGAAGCCCGGCCGCGACGTCTCCTGGGACGAGGCGGTCCGGCGCGAGAGCGCCGTCTGTCCCCCCGTGCCGGTCGACGCCGAGCACGCCCTCTTCGTCCTCTACACCTCGGGGACGACCGGCCGGCCGAAGGGGATCGTCCACGCGACCGCCGGCTACCTGCTCTCCTGCGCGCTCACGATGCGCTGGGTCTTCGACCTCGCGGACGAGGACCTCTTCTGGTGCACCGCCGACGTGGGCTGGATCACCGGCCACTCGTATGTCGTCTACGGGCCGCTCGCCGAGCGCGCGACGGTCTTCCTCTACGAAGGGGCGCTCAACTGGCCCGCGCCCGACCGGATCTGGGACATCGTCGAGCGGCGGAAGGTCACGACCCTCTACACCGCCCCCACCGCGATCCGCTCGTTCATCAAGGCGGGCGACGAGCACGTGACCCGCCACGACCTCTCGTCCCTGCGGCTGCTCGGGAGCGTGGGCGAGCCGATCAACCCCGAGGCCTGGCGCTGGTACCACCGGGTCGTCGGAGGGGAGCGCTGCCCCATCGTCGACACCTGGTGGCAGACCGAGACCGGGGCGATCGCCGTCTCCCCCGTCCCCGGCGCCACCCCGGCGAAGCCCGGCTCCGCGACCTTCCCGCTGCCCGGGATCGCGACCGAGGTGGTGGACGCCGCGGGCGAGCCCGTCCCCGCCGGGGAGGAGGGGCGGCTCGTCCTCTCGCGCCCCTGGCCCGCGATGCTCCGGACCGTCCACGGCGACCCGGGGCGCTACGCCGAAGAGTACTGGAGCGAGGTCCCGGGGAAGTACTTCACCGGCGATTCGGCGAAGATCGACGAGGACGGCTACCTCTGGATCATCGGCCGCAACGACGACGTGATCAAGGTCTCGGGCCATCGGCTCGGGAGCGCGGAGATCGAGAGCGCGCTCGTCTCCCACCCCGCCGTCGCGGAGGCGGCCGTCGTCGCGCGGCCGGACCCCGACCGCGGGAGCGCGATCGTCGCGTTCGTCACGTTGAAGGGCGGCGGGAGGCCGAGCGAGCCGCTCGCGCAGGCGCTCCGGGCCCACGTCGCCGCCACGATCGGCCCGATCGCCCGGCCCGACCAGGTCCGCTTCGCCGGCGTCCTGCCCAAGACCCGGAGCGGGAAGATCGTCCGGCGCTTCCTGCGGGACATCGCGGCGGGGGAGGCCCCCCACGGCGACGCCTCGACGCTCGAAGACCTCTCCGTGCTCTCGGCGCTCGCGCGGGACGAGCCGTGATCGAGGTCCCCCCGGGGCTGATCGTTCACGGGTCGGCTCCCCGTTCCCTTCGGCGAGGGCTCGTCAGGGGCCCTACGGGCAGGGAAGATCCTCCGGATCCCTGCGGCCTGGCCTCCTGGTTCCCTCCGAGGGGCGGAGAGAGGGCTCGCTCATCCCCTCGTGTCCCTCCGAGGGGCACAGAGAGGGCTCGCTCATCCCCTCGTGTCCCTCCAAGGGGCACAGAGAGGGCTCGCTCATCCCCTCATGTCCCTCCGAGGGGCGGAGAGAGGGACACCTTGCCGCCTCATGTCCCTCCGAGGGGCGGAGAGAGGGACATCTCGCCGCCAAAGCTTTCTCCCCGATGCCCCGCGCGGGGCGGGCGGCGCCCGGGGCGGGGCGCGAGGGGATCGGTCGTGGTACGATGGCGCCGCGCGGGTCGCCGGATGGGCCGGCGAGGCGCCGGAGGGTCGCACCGGTCGTGGCCGAGGATCTCGTCGCGGTCGTTATCGAGGCTCGGGCCCTCCTCGGCCTCTCCGGGGTGGACCTCGCCCGGCTGCTCGGCGTCACCCCCAAGACCATCTACCGCAACGCCGCCACCGGCGGCCTCGGCTCCTACCCGGAGAGCTGGAACCGGCTCGTCGCGGAGGTCTTCCCCAGGTCCCCCTCGCTCGCGGCGCGGCTGGTCGCCGCGGGCAACGCCCGGCGGGAGCTTCTTGGCCTGCCGCCCGCCATCGCCCTCCCGGCTCCCCCGCCGTCCGAGAGGCCGGGGGCCGGCGGGGCCGCCGCGATCTTGGGCGCCGCGGGGCGCGAGCACGCCGACGCGATCGCCGCGGCCGTGGCCGACGTGCTCGACCTCTCCCCCCGGAGGGTCCGCCCCGCGCTCGCGGCGGCCTTCGCCCGGGCCGCCGAGCTGGGCCTCGCCCCCGGGGACGTCGCCGCCCTCTTCGGGAAGCGGCCCGCGACCGAGGAGAGGGGCGCGAGGGGGCGGCGCCGCCCGTGAGCCCGCCCCGCCGCCCGGCCGCTACTTCGCCCTGCCGTAGGCGTCCTCGAGCCTCACCACGTCGTCCAGCTCCGCGGTCGAGGCCTCGAGGATGTCGCAGTCGGTGAGGGCGATCATCCGGTGGCGGACGCCCGGGGCGATGTGGAACCCCTCGCCCGCGGAGAGCTCCCGCTCCTGCACGCCGCTCCCGTCGTCGAAGACGAACCGGACGCGGCCCGCCCAGACGTGGATGGTCTCGTCCTTGCGCTCGTGGTACTGCCACGAGAGGCGGTGGCCGGCGTTCACGTGGAGGACCTTGCCCGCGTAGGCGTCGGTCTTCGCCCAGAGCAGCTCGTAGCCCCACGGCTTCTCGATCCGGGTCACCCGCCTCCTTCAGGAGAAGGGATCACGTCGCCGCCTGGATTCGCGCGCGCCTTCGTGAGGAGGCGGGCGATCTTCTCGCCCGCGGCCGTGCTCTTGAGCAGCGTGGCGATCGCCTTCTCGAACGAGGAACGATCGGTCGCGACGGCGACGCTCTGCCGCCAGCGCAGCGCGACCGGGTAGCCCATTTCGTCGAGCTCGACGTCCGCGAGATCCTCCGCACCCTGCTCGAAGGCGAGCCGGAGCACGGTCACCTTCTCGGGGGGCGGCTGCATCAGGATGCTTTCGTACCGGGAACGTCTACGAACGTCTCGTTCGATGAGCGTGAAGGACAAGCGGAGCTCGACCTTGAACGTTCGGGTGAGCGCCTCTGACGCCTCACGGAGCACCCCGTCCATCTCGGCGCGGGCGCTCGCGGCGCGCTTGGTGGCGTCGAGCCCCTCCGCCGCAGCCTTACCGAAGTCGATCTTCGACGCCATCGGCTTACCTCCTTCCTTCCTCGTCGTTCCCATGCCATTCAAGATGACCCAGGATGGGAAGATGGTCAAACGGCCTCACGAACTTGGACCTCGACGAATTGAACACGTGGGCGCTAGGAAATGGGCCCAGCCCTTCCTCCATGAGCGTCCAGCCGTGCTCTCGCAACAGCGAGCCGGAGACGAGCAGCTGATCGAAGGTATACCATCCACCGTGCCGGTCGTCTACCTTGCGATAGGTGCCGGCGAGGCTGGGCACTTGTCGAGCCGGGTGCCAGGCGTAGCGCTCGCCGAGCCAGCGCCACGCCGCGTTGTAGAACAGAGGGTCCTTCTCGGCGTCGGCGGCGGCGCGCCTTACCGTCGCGCGCGAGCGTGAGGCCCCAAGCCCCTCGAGGCCGTCGCGATCGAACGGCTCCACGTTGAGGTCTCCCGCGACCAAGACGTGAGGCTGCTGCCGGCCCTCCTTGATTCGCCTCGTGATCCGCGAGCGGAGAGCTTTCTCGTCCTTGGCGTGCTCGTCCTGGGCGCGCCTGCCATTGTAGAGCCCGCTGCTCCAATGAACGGCCGCGAGGAGGAGACTCTCGGGATCGGAATCGCCGGCCGGAGGAAGGGTGAACTCGGCAAGCAGGCCGCGGCCTCCTTGGACGAGCCAGTCGTGGCATCGCAGTGCGAGTCGTCGTGCGTCGAAGAGCACGTCGACTCGCGGCCTCTCGGCGCCTCCGGGGTTCTCGATCGCCTTCCAGTTCTGCCGGACGCTGTCGGGGATCCAGGCGATGGGCTTCTCGCCAATCGTCTCGGCGAGCGCGAGCAACGCGCAACCATGCTCGATCACCAGCTCCTCGATGACCTTCCGTGCCTGCTGGCGGTGCGCTTCCTGGGCCTGCTGTCTCTTGGGACTGAGGGGATGGCCAGGCGGCAGAGGCGGCGATACCCCCGTGTTCCACCAGGCAAAGGGCAGGTGCGGCGGAACGAGGATCGGCTCGCGTTCTTCGGACATCATGAAGGGAGAGGTTCAGCCCAGCGCCGTGAACCTACCACGCGCCTCTGTCGTCGAGCGGGCACGGAGGTCGCTCCTTACGAGTCCGTCTCCTTCAGCCCGTCTTATTCACGGTACGGCGTAGCGAGGCGTTCGAGACCGCAGCCGAGAAGGGCAAGCGCAGCGACGACCGACGAGGCGTGCGTAAAGCACGCCGCAGGAGGAAGGAGCGAGCACGCCCTTCGCAGGCGCGGGATCGGACGCCGCAGCAGCCGGACCGTGAATAAGACGGGTTCAGTGGCCCGCCGCGGTGACGAAGGCGGCGACGCGGGTCTCGCGCTCGAAGTCCGCGAGGTAGCGGTCGGCCTTAGCGCGGCTGTCGAAGCGGCCGACGCGGACGCGGTACCAGTGGCCCTTGCCGGGGATGTCCACCTCGGCGACGAAGGGATGGAGCCCCTTGCCGGCGAGCGTCCTGACGAACCGCTCGGCGTCGTCTTTGTTCTGCGTCGCCTTCGCCTGGACGGTGAAGAAGGTGGGCGGGGCGGCGGGCGCGACGCCGCCCGGCGCGCTCCCCCCGGGCGGCTCCCCCGGCGGGGGCGGGCCGGCGAGCGCGCGGGCGGCCGGGCTCGCGGGCGCTCCCGCGCCGG
>JAKAPL010000055.1 GCA_021807105.1 Myxococcales bacterium
TCGAGGCATCTTCCGGAGAGTCCGGGAGCACGATCGATCGACCCGGAAGCTGCGATCGGAGCCTTGGAAGCTGCGGACGGAGCCTTGGAAGCTGCGGACGGAGCCCTGGAAGCTGCGGACGGAGCCTTGGAAGCTGCGGACGGAGCCTTGGAGGCTGAGGACGGGGCCGTGGAGGCTGCGATCGGAGAGCCGGTTCCCGGCCCCGGGCCCTTTGGGAGCGGGGCAACGACACGCGGGGTGGTCGGGCCTCGCCGGCGCCGTTTGACAGCTCCCCTTCCCGCGACCTATGAGACAGCTCTCCTTCGACGGGCCGAGAGGACGGACATGGCAATCGAGCGGATGGCGGTGGTGGGGGCGGGACAGATGGGGTCGGGGATCGCGCAGGTCGCGGCCCAGGCGGGCGTCGCGGTCACCTTGATCGACGTCTCCCCGGATGTCGTCCGCTCCGGCCTCTCGCGCATCCAGAAGTCGATCGACAAGCTGGTCGAGAAGAAGAAGCTCCCGGCCGGGGAGGGCGCCGCGGCCATGGCCCGCATCCGGCCCGCGAGCCGCGTCCTCGACGCCGAGGGCGTCCAGTTCGCGGTCGAGGCGGTCACCGAGAACGAGACGCTCAAAAAGCGGATCTTCGTGGAGCTGGACGCGGTCGCCGCCCCGGGCGCGATCCTCGCGAGCAACACCTCGTCGATCCCGATCACCCGCCTCGCCGCCGCGACCAAGCGGCCGGATTCGGTCATCGGCATGCACTTCATGAACCCGGTGCCGCTCATGGCCCTGGTCGAGATCATCCGCGGCGCGCAGACCTCGGAGGCGACCTACGAGACCACCCGCGCCCTCGCCGAGCGGATGGGTAAGACGACGGTCCTCGGGAAGGACTTCCCCGGCTTCATCGTCAACCGCATCCTGATCCCGATGTTGAACGAAGCCTGCTTCGCGCTCCAGGAGGGGCTCGCCTCCCCGGAGGACATCGACCTGGCGATGAAGCTCGGCTGCAACCACCCGATGGGGCCGCTCCAGCTCGCGGACTTCGTGGGGCTCGACACCTGCCTCTACATCGCCGAGGTCCTGCACCAGGGGCTCGGCGACGACAAGTACCGGCCGGCCCCGCTCTTGCGCCAGTACGTGGACGCGGGCTGGCTCGGCAGGAAGTCCGGCCGCGGCTTCTACCGCTACTCGCCCTAGGAGGCGCCCGTGGGCTACGAGAACATCCACGTCGAGGACTCCGAGGGGATCGTGACCGTCACGATCGACCGGCCGAAGAGCCTGAACGCCCTCTCCACGGCCACGATCGCCGAGCTGAGCCTCGCGGTCGCGCGCGCCTTCGGGGACCCGGCCGCCGCCGGGAAGGCGCTCATCCTGACCGGCGCGGGCGAGAAGGCGTTCGCCGCCGGCGCGGACATCTTTGAGATGACCCGCATGAGCCCGCCGCAGGCGCTCGCCTTCAGCGAGCTGGGCCACCGCCTCTGCGACGCGCTCGAGGCGCTGCCCGTCCCGACGATCGCCGCGGTCAACGGCTTCGCGCTGGGCGGCGGCTGCGAGCTGGCCATGGCCTGCGACCTCGTCTACGCGAGCGAGAACGCGCAGTTCGGCCAGCCGGAGGTCAACCTCGGGGTCATCCCCGGCTTCGGCGGCACCTCGCGGCTCGCGCGCCGCGTCGGCCCGCAGCGCGCCCGCGAGCTGATCTTCACCGGCGACCGGATCGACGCGAAGACGGCGCAGCGCCTCGGCCTCGTCCTCGCGGTCTTTCCCCCCGGCGAGCTCCTCCCCAACTGCCGCGCGGTCGCGAAGAAGATCGCCGGCAAGGGGCCGCTCGCCGTCTCCCAGGCGAAGAAGGTGATCGCCGCCGGCTCGGATCTGCCGCTGCCCGCGGCCAACGCCCTCGAACGCCAGGCGTTCGCCGCGCTCTTCGGATCGGTCGATCGGACGGAGGGGATGGCCGCCTTCCTGGAGAAGCGGCCCGCGCGCTTCACGGGCTGCTGATCGACCGCCCCGGGAATGCTCGTGCGTCGCGACGATTCTTGCAGGCTCGAACGAAGGCGAGAGTGGATGGGGGCGTGCGAGCGGGAGCCGGGCACCCCCTCCCGGAGGACCGCCGCCGGGCGGTCCGGGAGAGGGTGCGCGGTTAACCTCTCGGCCGCGTTGGGTTTTAGCGATGAGGGGCCGCGCGGCGCGGGGCCCCTCGCCGCCGCCATCCTCGCCGTCTCCCTGACCGGCTGCGCGGCGCGCGTCCTCTTCACCCGCGACCAGATCTTCGCGGTCGCGGGCCTACCCGCGTCGGGCACCCGCACGCTCGACACGCAGGACGGGCCGTTCAGCTTCAAGGGCGACCTGCCGGTCGCGGTCGTCACCCGCGCGGGGACGCTGCCCGCGGCGCCGCTCTGCGCCATCCGCCCCGCCGAGGACGGCCTCGTCATCTCCCCGCCCGGCGCGCGCCCCCTGACCGTGCGCCGCGCCGATGTCGTCTGCGGCGAGGCCAAGACCCTCGACGCCGGCGCCATGCTGGGGGGGGCGCTCGGAATCTCCCTCGGCGTCGCCCTCGCCTTCTTCTTCGTCGCCCTCGTCCTCGTCTGACCTCAACCGGAGCCCATCATGAACCTCGCGCTCACCGAGACCCAATCCCAGATCCGAGAGACCTGCCGCCTCTTCGCCGACCGCGAGCTCAAGCCGAACGCGCGGGGCTGGGACCGGAGGCACGAGTTCCCCGCCGAGGCCGTCGGGAAGCTCCGTGAGCTCGGGCTGCTCGGCGTCGCGATCCCCGAGCGCTGGGGCGGGGCGGGCATGGACGCCGTCTCCTATGCCCTGGCCATGGAGGAGATCTCCCGCGGCTGCGCGTCGACCGGCGTGATCCTGTCGGTCAACAACTCGCTCTACTGCGACCCCGTCCACAAGTACGGCACCGACGCGCAGCGCGAGGAGTGGCTCGGGCCGTTCGCCCGCGGCGAGAAGCTCGGCTGCTTCGCGCTGACCGAGCCGGAGGCGGGCTCGGACGCCGCGGCGCAGAAGACGACCGCGGTGCGCGACGGCGACGGGTACGTCCTCAACGGCAGCAAGAACTTCATCACCAACGGCCCGAACGCGGCGGCGGCGCTCGTCTTCGCGATGACCGACCCGGGCAAGGGCCACCGCGGCGTCAGCGCGTTCCTCGTCCCGGAGGGCGCGCCCGGCTTCTCCCGCGGCAAGGCCGACGAGAAGCTCGGCATCTGCGCGTCCCAGTCGTGCAGCCTGTTCTTCTCGGACTGCCGCGTCCCCGCGCAGGCGAGGCTGGGTGCCGAGGGGGAGGGCTTCAAGATCGCGATGAGCACGCTCGACGGCGGCCGGATCGGCATCGCCGCCCAGGCCCTCGGCATCGCGCGGGCGGCCTTCGAGGAGGCCGCGGCCTACGCGAAGGAGCGCCGGTCGTTCGGCGTGCCCATCGCCGAGCACCAGGCCATCGCCTTCATGCTCGCGGACATGGCCACGGAGATCGACGCGGCGCGCCTGCTCGTCTGGAAGGCCGCGGCGATGAAGGACGCGGGCGTTCGTTACTCGACCGAGGCGGCGATGGCCAAGCTCTACGCCTCCGAGATGGCCGGCCGGGTGACCAACAGGGCGCTCCAGATCCACGGCGGCTACGGGTACCTGAAGGACTTCGACGCCGAGCGCCACCTGCGAGACGCGAGGATCACCGAGATCTATGAGGGGACGAGCGAGATCCAGCGGCTGGTGATCGCGGCCAAGGTGCTCGGATAGGGCGCGCGGGAGCGCACGAGAGCAAGCATGAACTTCTCCCTGACCGAAGACCAGCTCGCCGTCCGTGACCTCGCGCGCAAGCTCGCCCGGGAGGTCCTGGCGCCGCGGGCTCGCGAGCTGGACCGGCGCCACGAGTACCCGTCCGGCGCGCTCGGCGAGCTCGCCGGCCTCGGGCTGCTCGGGGTCAACGTGCCCGAGGAGTACGGCGGCGCCGCGGCCGGGGCGGTCGCCTACGCCGCGGCGATCATGGAGATCGCCGAGGCGTGCGCGTCGACCTCGGTCGTGACCGCGGTGACGAACATGGTCGCCGAGCAGATCGTCGCCTTCGGAACCGAGGAGCAGAAGCGGCGCTTCGTGCCGCTGCTCACCTCCGGCGAGGCCGTCGCCGGCGCCTTCGCCCTCTCGGAGCCTCACTGCGGCTCCGACGCCGCCGCGCTGACCACCACCGCGCGGCGCGAGGGCGGCGCGTTCATCCTCGACGGCGAGAAGCAGTGGATCACGAGCGGCGACCATGCGGGCGTCCTGCTCGTCTGGGCCCGCACCGGCGGCCCGGGCGCGAAGGGGATCTCCTGCTTCATCGTCGAGGGCGGCGCGAAGGGGATGACGCCCGGCCGGCCCGAACACAAGATGGGGCTGTCGGCCTCCTCGACCGTGCCGCTCGTCTTCGAGAATTGCGCCGTCCCGGCCGATCGGCTGCTCGGGGAGCTGGGCGGCGGGTTCAGGATCGCGATGTCCGCGCTCGACGGCGGGAGGATCGGGATCGGCGCCCAGGCGGTGGGCGTGATGCGGGCGTGCCTGGCCGCGGGGGCGCGGTACGCGAAGGAGCGGAGGGCGTTCGGCAAGCCCATCGCCGAGCAAGAGGCCATCCGGTGGAAGCTCGCGGACATGGCGACCGAGCTCGCCGCCGCCGAGGCGCTCGTCTTTGCCGCCGCCTGGCTGAAGGAGCAGGGCCGTCCCTTCACCCGGGAAGCGTCGATGGCCAAGCTATTCGCCTCCGAGGCCGCCAACCGCGCCACGAAGGAGGCCGTCCAGATCCACGGCGGCTATGGCTACTTCGACGAGTTCTCCGTGGAGCGCCTCTTCCGTGACGCGCGCGTCGAGACTCTCTACGAGGGCACGAGCGAGGTGCAGCGGATCGTGATCGCCCGCCACGTGCTCCAGTAGAGCGGAGGGCCGCCCCCCTCACTCGCGCGCCCAGCCGCGCGGCCCTTTCCGGCCTCCCGCCGCGCTTGACTTGCCACCACGGTTGGGCTTTCGTGGCCGCGGGGTCTCAACCGCCCCGGGTAGTCCTCTTTCGCCTAAGGAACGGCCGGTATGCCGCGCACCCTGCTCCTCGCGGACGACAGCATCACGATCCAGAAGGTCGTCGCGATCACCTTCCAGCACGAGGACGTGACGGTCGTGGCCGTGGACAACGGCGAGGACGCCCTCGCCCGCGCGAAGGAGGCCCGCCCGGACATCGTGCTCGCCGACGTACTGATGCCGAAGAAGGACGGTTACGAGCTGTGCAAGGCGCTCAAGTCCGATCCGGATCTGCGCCACGTACCGGTGCTCCTGCTCGCCGGCACCTACGAGCCGTTCGACGAGGGCAAGGCGATCCAGGCCGGAGCGGACGCTCACATCGTCAAGCCCTTCGACTCCCAAGCGCTCATCGACAAGGTGAACGTCCTCACCGGACGGGCGACCGCGGCCCCGGAGAAGCCGGGGGCGGCGCCGAGTCGAACCCCGCTCCCTGCTCCCGCTCGCGAGACCCACGCGCGGCCTCCCACGGGCGTCCCCGTTCCCGCCCCGCCGGCCCGCCCGCCCCCGCCCGGCGTGCGAGTTCCCCCGTCCTCGCCGACGCTGCCCGCGGCCGGGCCGCTCCCCGTCCCCGGGGTGCCCGGTCGCACCGCGGTCGTCTGGCCGCCGTCGTGGTCGCCGGCCGCCGCTCCACCCCCGGGCGAGGCCCGTCCCGCGGTCCCACCCGCCCCGCCGCCCGCGGCGCCCGCTTCGCCGGGGTCGCAGCCGGTCCCGCCCGCCGGGGTTCCCACGCCCGCCGCCTGGTTCCCGGGCCCGTGGGGCCCCAGTGAAGCGGCGCACGGCAAGGCGGTCCCCGCGCCCGTAGTCCACCGCCGCCCGCCCCCACCCCCACCGGCGACCCCGGTCCCCGCCACGTCCCACGGTTCGGCGACGCGCCCCCCCTCGGTCATCGTCCCCCCAGCGCCGCTGGCCGCGCCCCCTTCCATTCCCGAGGCCGACGCCCGACCTCCCGCCGCGCCCCTCCCCTCGGCGCCACCCGCGGCGCCGAGGCCCACCATCGGCCTCTGGCCGCCCACCGCCCCGGCGAAGCCACCCGACCTCGCGTCCCTCGCCGTCTCTTCCCTCCCGGCCGCTCCTCCGTCGGCGCCGCCCGCGCCCCCGGCGAGCCTTCCGGCCCCCTGGGACATCCTGCTGCCCAGCCCGCCGGACCCGTCCGGAGCCGGCGCGGCGACCAAGCTGACGGCGCCCTGGAAGCTGCCCACGGTCCCCCCTGTCCCGCCGGCGGCCGCGCCCGCCGGCGCTCTCGGGCCCGAGCCTCACGCACGGCCTGCGAGCCCCGCCAGCGTCGTCCTCCCTTCCTCCCCACCAGCCGCGCGGCCGCTTTCGGGCAAGAGCGTCGCGTGGCCCACCCCCTGGCCGGTCTCCCCTCCCCTCCCGGCGATCCCGCTCGAACCCGAGCCCCGGACGGCGGCGCAGGCGACTCCCGTCCCGTTCGAGGAGGAGGGGCTGGATATCTCGCTCGAGGACTTCGAGGCTCCGGCCGCGCCCGCGGCGACGCAGCGGGCCGTCGCGCCGATCGAGCTGCCGGAGCTCGAGGCGCCGCTCGAGCTGATCCCCGTGGACGCGACCCCGGCCGAGGCGATCGCGATCGCCATGTCCGAGGCGTCCGAGCCGGCCGCCGCCCCGCCGCCTCCGGCGGCCCCCCACGATGGCTCCGAGGCCGCGTTGCGCGCCGCCCTCTCGGCCGCCTCGCGCGAGGTGATCGAGAGGATCGCCTGGGAAGTCGTCCCGCAGCTCGCGGAGGTGATCATCCGGGAGCAGGTGGAGAAGCTGGCGAAAGAGCGGGCCGCGAAGTAGAACGCGCGGGTCATGAGCGAGGCGAAGGCGAACGCCGGGGGGCCGCCCGTCCCGGGCTACGACCACCGGGCGGTCGAATCGCGCTGGTACTCCGAGTGGGAGAAGGCCGGACTCTTCCACGCCGACGAGACGCGGGAGGGGGCCGTCTTCTCGATGGTCATCCCCCCGCCCAACGTCACCGGGTCGTTGCACATGGGCCACGCGCTCAGCTACACGATCGAGGACCTCGTCACCCGCTGGCACCGGATGCGGGGCGAGGTGACGCTCTGGCTGCCCGGCACCGACCACGCGGGCATCGCGACGCAGATGGTCGTCGAGCGCGAGCTCGCGAAGGAGGGCCTCGACCGGCGCCAGCTCGGACGCGAGGAGTTCGTCCGGCGCGTCTGGGAGTGGAAGGAGCGCTGCGGCGGCCGGATCGTCGAGCAGCTCCGCGTGCTGGGCTGCTCGCTCGACTGGGAGCGGCAGCGCTTCACCCTGGACGAGGGGCTGTCGGCCGCGGTTCGCCACGTCTTCGTCGCGCTCCACGGGAAGGGGCTCGTCTACCGGGCCGAGCGGCTCATCAACGCCTGCCCGCGCTGCCACACCGCGCTCTCCGACCTCGAGGTGGACCGCCAGGAGACCCCGGGCAAGCTCTGGAAGATCGCCTACGCGGTCGAGGGGAGCGACGCGCGGCTGACCGTCGCCACGACCCGGCCGGAGACGCTGCTGGGCGACACCGGCGTGGCGGTCCATCCGGACGACCCGCGGTGGAACGGACTCGTCGGCAAGCGCGCGATCGTCCCGCTCGTCGAGAGGCCGGTGCCGATCGTCGCCGATCCGCTGCTCGTCTCGATGGAGCTCGGCACCGGCGCCGTCAAGATCACCCCCGCCCACGACCCCGCGGACTTCGAGGCCGGGGTGCGGCACGGCCTGCCACGGATCTCCCTCTTCGACGGGCAGGCGAGGACGAACGCGAACGCCGGTCCGTACGCGAACCTCGACCGCTACGAGGCGCGGGCGCGGGTGCTCGAAGACCTCGAGGCGCGCGGGGCGCTCGTGGGGACCGAGGACCACGTGATCCCGCTCGGCCGCTGCCAGCGCTGCGGGACGGTCGTCGAGCCGCTCCTCTCGACGCAGTGGTTCGTGAACGTCGCCCCGCTCGCGGGTCCGGCGATCGACGCGGTGAGGAGCGGAAAGATCCGCGTCTTCCCCGAGAGCTGGAAGGCGACCTACTTCCACTGGATGGAGAACCTCCACGACTGGTGCATCAGCCGCCAGCTCTGGTGGGGCCATCGGATCCCGGCCTGGACGTGCGCGTGCGGGAAGATCCTCGTCGCCGAAGAGACCCCGCGCGCCTGCCCGGACTGCGGCGGGACGAACCTGACGCAGGACCCGGACGTGCTCGACACCTGGTTCTCTTCCGCGCTCTGGCCCTTCTCGACCCTTGGCTGGCCCGAGGAGACGGCGGCGCTCGCGAAGTTCTACCCGACGACGCTCATGGAGACCGGGAGCGACATCCTGTTCTTCTGGGTGGCGCGCATGATCATGATGGGGATCGAGTTCACGGGCGAGGTCCCCTTCCGCGACGTCTACCTCCACGCGCTCGTGCGCGATCAGCACGGCGAGAAGATGTCGAAGACCAAGGGGAACGTGATCGATCCCCTCACCGTGACCGCGGACCAGGGCGCGGACGCGCTGCGCTTCACGCTCGCGGCGCAGGCGGGACAGGGGAGGGACATCAAGCTTTCGCTCGCCCAGGTCGCGGGCTACCGGACCTTCGGCAACAAGATCTGGAACGCGACGCGCTTCGCCCTCCTGAACCTCGGCGACTTCCCGGCGGACGGGAGGGCCGGCGAGGCGCCCGAGGGAGGGCTGGCCGATCGCTGGATCCGCTCCCGCCTCGCCGCGACCGCCGCCGCGACGACCGAGGCGCTCGCGACGTACCGCTTCTCGGACGCCGCCGCGGGCGTCTATCGGTTCTTCTGGCACGAGCTGTGCGATTGGTACGTCGAACTGGCCAAGGTGGCCCTGCAGGGCGGGGACGCGGGCGCGCGGAGGGCGGCGCAGCGGACGCTCGTCGATACGCTCGACCTCGCGCTGCGGCTGCTTCACCCGTTCATGCCGTACTTGACCGAGGAGCTATGGCAGAAGCTCCCGAGGGGCGACGGCGACCCGAAGTTCGTCATGGCCGCGCGCTGGCCGGAAGGGCTGCCCCGGGACGAGGCCGCGGAGCAGGAGATGGAGCCCATCCTGCGCGCGGTCGAGCGGCTGCGCGCGCTTCGGGGGGAGAACAACCTGCCGCCCGGCAAGCGGGTCCCGGCGACGCTCCGCGCCGCCGATGGGCGGCTGCGCGGTCGCTTCGCGGCGCAGGCCGCCGCCATCCGCGCCCTCGCCCAGCTCGGCGAGCTTGGAATCGAGCCACCGCGCCCCTCGCCCGTTCGACACACGGCCGTGGCCGTCGAGCCGGACTTCCAGGCCGAGATCCCGCTCGAAGGGCTCGTCGACCTCGCGGCCGAAGCGAAGCGGCTGGAGAAGGAGATCGACAAGGCCGGCAGCGACCTCGCCGCCCTCTCGCGCAAGCTCGACAACCCGAGCTTCGTCACGCGCGCCCCCCCGGAGGTCGTGGCGGAGGCCCGGGCCCGCGCCGGCGAGCTGAACGACAAGATCGAGAAGCTGCGCGGGCAGCACGCGACGGTCACGGGGTAATCGACTACGTTCGAGGACGCGCGTGCCGCGCGAGGATTCAGGGAGCGCTTTGACGAAGACGAGGTGGGATGGGGGGGGCGGGGCGAGCTGGCCTCCCCCTGCGTTGGACGAGGCGACCGAGGCGCTGATCGCGCTCGCGCTGCGCGAGGATCTCGGGCCAGCCGGCGACGTGACCTCGGCCGCCGTGCTGCCCGCCGCCGCGGGGTGCGCCGGGAGGATCGTCGCGCGCGAGCCGATCGTCCTCGCCGGCCTCGAGGTCGCGCGCGCCGTGTTCGCGCGCGTCGATCCCGCCGTCCGCTTCCAGAGCCACCTCATCGACGGGACGCGCGTCGCCGCGGGCCTCTCCCTCGCCGAGGTCACCGGCCCCGCGCGCGCGCTCCTGGCCGCAGAGCGGACGGCGCTCAACTTCCTCCAGCGGCTCTCCGGCGTCGCGACCCTCACCGCCCGCTACGTCGAACGGATCGCCGGGACGCGCTGCGTGCTCCTCGACACCCGCAAGACCACGCCCGGCCTGCGCGCCCAGGAGAAGGCCGCCGTCCGCGCCGGCGGGGGCCGCAACCACCGGTGGGGCCTCTTCGACGCCATCCTGATCAAGGACAACCACGTCGCCATCGCCGGGGGCCTGCGCGCGGCCGTCGAGGCGGCGCGCGCCCACGCCGGCCACCTGCTCGGGATCGAGGTCGAGGTCGATACCCTGGAGCAGCTCCGCGAGGCGCTCGCCCTCGGGGTCGAGGTCGTCCTGTGCGACAACATGCCCCCCGGCAAGCTCGCCGAGGCCGCCGCCCTGCGGGACCGCCTGCGCCCCGCGACGCGCCTGGAAGCCTCCGGCGGCGTCACCCTGGAGAACGTCGCCGAGATCGCGAAAAGCGGCGTGGACTACGTCAGCGTCGGCGCCCTGACTCACGCCGCCCGCGCCGTGGATATCGGGCTGGACCTGGACTGATCTAGGATTCCAGGAGCTCTCACGCGGCGCGGAGGTTCATCGATGCTCTCACGAAGACGGGGTGGGGTGGCGGGCGCAGGGGAGGCCAGGCTCCCCCTGCTGGTAGCCTGCCGTCGGGCGCTCCGGACATCGCCGCGCGGCCGCGCCGCCTCCACGTTGGGTTGCGGCTCCCGGAGGCCGCGCCGAGCCCCTCGGTCCCCCGATGCGGTGCGCACCGAGAGCGACGATGCGCCGTGGCGGCACGGCGCGCGATCGAGGCTCGCCTGTACGACCAAGCCGCAGGGAGCCGGACGCAGCGGCGCTCGAATGCCACCGTATTCATGGACCGAGGCACCCAGCCTCGGGTCTCGGATCGGACCGATGTCGGACGACGTTCTCCTGCTGGATGACGACCTCTCGGCGCTGGGGGTCATGTCACAGGCGCTCCTCTCGGAGGGGCTGGCCGTGGCGCGGACCCAGGGCCTCGACCGGGCGCTCGCGGAGATCACCGCGCACCCGCCGGGGCTCGTCGTCGCCGACCTCGATGCAGATGGGCTCGCGCTCCTCGCGCAGCTCCGGCGCGACCCGGCCACCGCGGAGATCCCGTTCCTCCTGCTCGCGAAGACCTCGTGGATCGGCCGGCGGGCGGAGGCGCTCTCGCTCGGCGCCCAGGACACCCTCGAGACGCCGCTCTTCGCGCGCGACCTCTCGGCGCTCGCCCGGGCGTGGGCCGGCCGGAAGGCGGGGGCCGCGCGAATCGAGGGAGTCCTCTCCCGTACGGCGGGGTTCCTCGTGCGCGGCCTCGTCTCCGGCGGCCGCTCCGGGGAGATCGCCTTCGACTCGGGCGCTCGCGTCACCTTCGCCATGGGGAGGGTCGTGGACGCGGCGGCGCCACCCCTGACCGGCGAGCGCGCGCTCGTCCGGGCGCTGGCGACGAGCCGCGGCGGCTTCCGGCTGGACCTCCACGCCGTGCCGCCGTCGCGCCCGCTCGCGCTGGACCGGTGGGAGCTGACCGCGCGGATCTTCCCGCACCTGCGTCGGGTCGCGGATCGGCTCGGCCGTCACGGCGCGCTCGAAGCGGTCCTCGCCGTCGACCCGAGGGCGCTCTCGCAACGGTCCGGCGAGGTGCCGATCGCGGTGCTGCCGATGGTCCGCCTCTTCGACGGGCGGCGGCCGGTCCGCGAAGTATTCGACGCGCTGGGCATCGACGACGTCGTCGGCGTCCAGGCTGTCGAAAAGCTCCTCTCCCTCGGCGTCCTCGCGCCCGAGACCGCCACCCGCGCGCCCTCCGCTCCGCCGGCCGACGATGCGGCGCCGAAGCTCTTCGAGGCGCTCGATGCGGGCCTCGCCCGGCCCGCCCCGGCCCCTGCCCCGATCGATTCCCCCGAGCCCACGGCCCGCACGCGCTCACGCCGGATCGTCCTCGGGCTCGCGATCCTCGCCCTCGCGATCGCGGCGGTCGTCTTCTCCCCTCGCCCGAGCCCGCTCACCGCGGAGGCGGCGGCGCGCCAGGGAAAGGCGCTGATGATCGAGGGCTATTCGGCCTACCGCGCGGGAGAGTTCGACCGCGCGGCCAGGGCGTTCGTCGCGTCCGCCCGGATCGACGACACCGCGCTCGCCGAGCTGTACCTCGGCCTCTCGCGGTACCAGATGGGACGCGCGAGCGAGGCGGTCGAGCCGCTGGAGAAGGCACGTTCTCTCGGCTCGGCGGGTGGGCGGGCGGACGTGATGCTCGGCGCCATCTACCAGCAGACCGGACGGCCGGGGCTCGCGCGGGCCCGCTACGAGGAGTATCTCCGGATCGCCCCGAACGGCGACCACGCGGCGGGCGTGCGTGCCGTGCTCTCGAGCCTGCCGAAGTAGGGCTAAAGCGCGACCGCCCTCCCGTTCCCTCCCCCTGGCTGATGGGAGCAGCGGCGCTCCAGCCGGCGTCCCCACCCACCCCCCGCTTCAGACGTGGGTTTCGCCCTTTTCCCGCCTACTCGCGGTCGGTCCGGCGCGGCCGGCCCTTCGGTGCTCGGCGGTTTTCGTCTCGACGTACTTCAGTACGTCTTCGACGAAAACCGCCTGTGCGTCGCGGCGGCGGCGCCGCCCCGTCTTCGACCTCGCGACGGCGAAAAGGGCGAAACCCAAGTCAGAGGGGAACGGCCCTCCGGTCCGCCTCCGTGAAATCCGGACTTCGGTCCTTCGGTCTGCTCCCGCTCTTTGCGGCCTCTCCCAACCCCACGGAATCACTGCTCGCGCTTCCGGCATGGACGTTGCGAAAGCCCCGACCATGCTCACCTCCCTCCTGCTCATTTCCCTCGGCGTCTTCGTCCCACAGGGTCCCGAGGACGACCCCCAAGACGCCGCCGAGCTGCTCGGCATCAGCGGCCTCGACGCGGAAGACATGGCCCGCGAGGCCATCGATCCCTTCGCCCCCATCGGACCTCCCACGACCGCGACCGCGCCCTCCGCGCCGGGGTGGGCGAGCCTCCTTCCGCAACTCTCGATCGCCTGCCAGTACCAGGCCGCCTCCCTGCTGACCGATGGGGCGGGTTACGCCCTCGGCCGGCTGCCGGACACCGTGCTGCTCGCGATCGACGCGAGCTGGCCCTTGCCCGAAGGGGGAGAGCGGCAGGCCACGCGAGTGACGCTCGCCCAAGCCGAGGGGGCGGGCGAGGTCGAGCCGGCCCCGAAGCCGTCGCGGCCGCCGCCGGAGCCCCGTGAGCCGACGGTGCAGGAGCTGCAAGCCGCGGCCGCGAAGGCCTTCCCGGTCCGGCCCGCCGAGATGAAGTCGATGCGCCGCCGGGCGCGCGCTTCGGCGTGGCTGCCCCAGCTCTCCGCCGAATACCGCCGCAACGTCGGGAACATCGACATGGTCGGCGTCCGCAGCGACGAGGGGGTGGACACGAGCGCGCTGGAGGATGTCGCCCGGTATGGGGTGAGCGCGACCTGGCGTCTCTCGGACATCGTCTTCTCGCCCCAGGAGATCCAGGCGGCGACCGTCACGCTGGAGGTCGCCCGCGCGCGGCGCGAGGAGGTCGAGAAGGTCACCCGACTCTACTTCGAACGGCGCCGTCTCCTGCTGACGCGGCAGAGCGCGCCGCCCGCCGATCCGGTCGAGGCCGAGAAGCTCGACCTCGCCATCGGCGAGCGAACCGCGGCCATCGACGCGCTCACCGGCGGATACCTCTCGCGCCGGCTCGGGGGGAGGCCGTAGATGCGCCCTACGCCCCTCGTCCTCCTCCTCGCCACCTGCGCGCCGGCGGCGCCGGCTTCGATCGACATCACCGCGCCGTCGGTCTCCTCGGTCACGCCGCCCGACGGCGCGACCGGCGTCCCGCCGTCGGTCACGCCCCAGATCTGCTTCGACCGGCCGATGGACCCGGCGACGCTGACCCCGACCACGACCATCCTGGGCCGCAAGGTCGGCGCGACGGCCCACGCGATGGTCACCACGGTCGTGGCCGCCGGCGACGACCGCTGCGCCACGATCGAGCCCCTCGGACCGCTCGCGCCGAGCAGTGCCTACAGGATCGAGGTGACGACCGGCGCGCATTCCGCCTCCGGCGTGGCGATGGCCCACCCGAAGTCGCAGCGCGCGGCCTTCGCCGCGGGCTTCACGACCGCGGGGCCGCCTTCGGTCGCGACCCTCTGGATTCCCGCGAACGGGACGATCGCCGCTCCCCTCGATCTCGCCTGGGTGGTCGTGGACTTCAGCCGTCCGGTCACCTCCGGGCAGGCGCCGCTCCTGCTCTCCCCCCCCGCCGGGCCAAGCGCGCTCTCGCCGGACGGGACCGCGGCGCAGGTACCGGCGCCCACGCCGCTCTCGCCGGGGGAGAGCTTCGCGGTCACGCTCTCGCCCTCGCTGAGAGACCCCGACGGACGGCCACCCCAGGCGCCGGGGGCGCTCGGCTTCACGATCGGCTCGTGCGCGGAGGGGAGCCCACCCTCCGTGTCGGACGGAACGCCGCTGCCGCGGGACCGGGACGCGCTGCTCCTCTTCCAGGTCGATCGCCCGTCCATCTGCTCGGCACGGGTGAGCGAGGCCGGCTGCGACGGGGGGACGGCGATCCCGGCGCCGGCGGCTTGCCAGGCGCCCTACGACCCCTGCGCCGGGGGCCTCTTGTGCACGTGCAGCGTGCCGCTCGTCGGCCTCTGCCCCGGGGGCGACGTGCTGGCGACGCCCGAGGCGACCGGCTGGAACGGGCAGGTGGGGACGGCGACGGACGCGAGCACGTTTCAGCTCTCCAACCCGCTGCCGCCGATCGTGCTCGACGAGCTGCTCCTCTCCCCCGAGGGGACGCGGAGCGCGGGGGAGTTCCTGGAGCTCGCGAACCTCGGTTCCGAGCCGGTGGATCTCCTCGGGATCGTGCTCGCCAACTGCAAAGGGACCGAGGCGTGCGCGAACCCGACGGCCACGCAGCCATTCGGAGCGGCGAGCCCCGGCGGCTCGACCGTGATCCCGGCCCATGGCTACGCGCTGCTCGTGGACCCCCGATTCGACCCGGCAGAGGCGCCCGCGATGCCGCCGGACACGCTCCTGCTCGCCCCGCTGGACGGGACGCCGCTGCTCTCCCTCTCCGACAGCCGCCCGCAGCCCATTGGACTCTTCGCCGCCGGCGGCGCCGGCCCGCCGCTGTCGACCTACGACGGATCGCTCGTCGCCCAGAAGGGCGTCTCGTTCGAGCGGATCGACCCCGGCGCGCCGGACCCGCTGCCGGACGCCTGGGCGTCGTCGTCGGTCCTGGGCGGCACGCCCGGCGCCTGCAACTCGGTCACCCCGGCGGCGCAGTGTCCCGACGCGCGACCTTGATAGGCGGCGCGGGGCGGTGCTATTCGACCGTCAGGGCCCTACCTCAGGAGGAGCGCGATGTCCGGGCACAACCGGTGGACCAAGATCAAGCACAAGAAGGAGGCCCAGGGCGCGGCCAAGGGCAAGCTCTTCACCAAGCTCATCAAGGAGATCACGGTCGCCGCGCGTCTCGGGGGAGGAGACCCCGACGGCAACGCCCGGCTGCGCGCCGCGGTCACCGCCGCCCGCGATTCGAACATGCCCAGCGACAACATCACCCGGGCGATCAAGAAGGGCACCGGCGAGCTGGAGGGCGTCGCCTACGAGGAGGCCATCTACGAGGGCTACGGGCCCGGCGGCGTCATGATGATGGTCCAGTGCCTCACCGACAACCGCAACCGGACCGCGGGGGAGGTCCGCCACATCTTCACGCGCGGGGGCGGGAACATGGGCGAGGCCGGCTCGGTCGGCTGGATGTTCGAGCGGCGCGGGATGGTCCTCGTGAAGCCGGGGCCCACCGAGGACGCGGTCATGGAGGTCGCCCTCGACGCGGGCGCGCTCGACGTGCTGCCCCAGCCGGAGGGCATCGAGGTGCGCACCGAGCCGAACGACCTGCACCGGGTCGTCCAGGCGCTCGAGGAGAAGAAGTTCGCCCTGAGCGAGATGAAGATCACCTTTCTGCCCAAGGAGACGGTGCGGGTCGAGCAGCTCGACGCGGCGCAGAAGGTCTTGAAGCTCGTCGACCTGCTCGAGGACAACGACGACGTCCAGCAGGTCTACGGCAACTTCGAGGTCCCCGACGCGCTGATGGACCAGCTCGCCGGATCTTGACCCGTGATCGCCGTCGGCATCGACCCCGGCTCCCGAGTCGTCGGCTGGGGCGTCGTCGCCCACGAGAGCGGAAGGTTTTGTCCGGTCGCCGCGGGAGCCTGGACGCTCTCGGGGGAGAGCCTCTCCGAGCGGCTCGTCGACCTCCACGTCTCGCTCGGCCGACTCCTCGTCGAGCAGCGGCCGCAGGCCGTCGCGATCGAGGGCATCTTCAGCTACCGCGGCGCCCGCAGCGCCCTCGTCCTCGGCCACGCCCGCGGCGTCGCCTTGCTCGCCGTGGCCCAGGCCGGGATCCCGCTCTACGAGTATCCGCCCGCGACCGTGAAGCGGTCCCTCACCCACGGCGGCGCGCGGAGCAAGGAGGCCGTCGCGCGCGCGGTGCGGCAGGTGCTGCGGCTCGGCGAGGAGCCCCTGCGGGCGGACGCGACCGACGCGCTCGCCATCGCGATCTGCCACCTCGCCCGCGGCGGCGCCGCCATGTCGCCGTGGAGGCGGGCCCTCACCGACGCCGAGCCGATCACGCCGACGCCGCAGAACCTGCTCCTGCGCGCCGCCCGGCGGCACGGATAGGCCGTGTTCATCGGCTACCTCCAGGGGACGCTCGCGGAGCGGGAGGCGGGGGCGGTGACCGTCGTCGCGGGGGGCGTGGGGTACGAGCTGCGCGTGCCCGCGGGGACGTTCGACGCGCTCGGCGCCACCGGGAGCGTGGTGACGCTCTGGGTCCAGACGTCGGTCAAGAAGGACGCGATCGAGCTGTTTGGCTTCGGCACGCAACGCGAGCGGGCGCTCTTCCGGCTGCTCGTCTCCGTCCCGAAGGTCGGGCCGGCCCTCGCGCTGCTGCTGATGAGCGCGCTCCCGCCGGAGGAGCTGGCGCGGGCCGTGCGCGCCGGCGACCTGTCGTCCCTCGTCCGCATCAAGGGGATCGGCCGGAAGACCGCCGAGACGCTGCTCTTCCACCTGAAGGACCGCGCGCTGGAGATCGCGGCGGCCGAGAGCCTGCCGGCTCCGAGCCGGACGACCGCGGCCGCGCCGTCCGATGAGCTGGTCGCCGCCCTCGTCTCGCTCGGCTACCGGCCGGGCCAGGCGGCCGACGCGGCACGGGAGGCGCGCGGGCAGCTTCCAGACGGAGACCTCGCGACACTCTTACGCAAGGCACTGAATGTCATCGCCGCCCTGCCCGCGGGTGCCGCCCGTTGACCCCGTCCTGTAACCCCATCGGCGTTTGGCGCGCCGATGATCGGCAGGGGATCGGCAGGCCGTTAGCCGCCCCCGCAGACATCGGGTTGAGCTGCGCCGTGGCGCGCCGTTCGCTGTAGCTGTAAGCCCGTCTTATTCACGGTACGGCTGCTGCGGCGTCCGATCCCGCGCCTCCCGAAGGGGGGCTTGCCACCCTCCAAACGACTTGGGGGGAGCTGCTTTACGCCCGCCTCGTCGGTCGTCGCTCTCGCTTGCCCTTCTCGGCTGCGGTCGAAAAACGCCTCGCTACGCCGTCCCGTGGACAAGGCGGGTTGAATCGCCCACGGGCGGGGCGTAGAGAGGGGACGATGCGCTCGTGTCCGTGCTGCGAATGCGTGAGCCGATTCGCCCCCGCCGCCGAGCCGTCGTTCCGGGCCCCGCGGCCTCGTTCCCGTCCACCGAGGCATACTCCCGGGAGCATGCCTCGGTGCGGCGGTTCGCGTCTGGACCCGCCTCGACGGCCGGGCTCGCTCCGGAGGCTCCTTCTCCCACTCTGGGCCGCCTTCCCCCTCGTGGCGGCCTGCTCCCGGACCCCGGCGCCGCCCCCGCGTTCTCCAGACGCCGGAACCGGGGATGGGCTGCCCGAGGTCCGCGTCATCCCGGGCAAGGGGCGCTACGTCTTCAGTTGGTACGGCGGCGACGGCAAGATCCACGACGCGGCCCAGCTCTCCGCCATCCCGGCGGGCGATCGCAGGCAGGTGATCGTGCGCGACCTCTCCCGGACCGCCGACGATCTGAAATCCGACCGCTACCTCTACCTTGCCGACCTCTCCGCCGCAGAGCCGGACGGCGGCTGGCCGACCGCGGTCGTCTCCCGTTACGCCTTCGAGGCGCAAGACGACGGCAAGCTGCCCGCCGTGGGACCGGAGATGGAGCTGCTCCCGGACGGAGGGCGCCCCCTGGTGATCGTCTACGGCACCTCGTGGTGCGGCGCCTGCCGCGCGGCGCGCGAGTACCTGCGCTCCCACCACGTCCCGTTTGCCGACGAGGACATCGAGAAGGACCCGGCCGCGGCCGCCGAGCTCTCCCGCAAGGCCAAGCGGTCCGGAATGCGCCTGGGCGGTGTACCGGTCCTCGACATTGGCGGCGAGCTCCTCGAAGGCTTCGACGCGGCCGCCGTGGACCGGGCCCTCGCGCAGGCGCGCCGGTGAGCGATTCGGAATCCTTGCGCTCTCCGAATGTCCCTGCTACGCGAGGGGTCCACCGTGAGCGCCGACTACAAAGACACGACGAACCTGCCGCGTACGGCCTTCCCGATGAAGGCGGATCTGCCACGGCGCGAGCCCGATCGGGTGACGGCCTGGGAGGCCGCGGGGACGTACCGGCGCATGCTCGAAGGGGCGAAGGGCGAGCCCTTCACGCTCCACGACGGCCCCCCGTACGCGAACGGCCACATCCACCAGGGCCACATGCTCAACAAGGTCCTCAAAGACTTCGTCGGGAAGTCCCGGACGATGGCGGGGCGGCCGGCGCGGGTGATCCCCGGGTGGGATTGCCATGGCCTGCCAATCGAGCTGGCCGTGGACAAGGAGCTGGGCGCCTCGCGCAAGGAGCTGGACAAGGTGGCCGTCCGGCGCGCCTGCCGGAAGCACGCGGAGAAATTCGTCGCGCTCCAGAAGGACGAGTTCCGGCGGTTGGGCGTCTTCATGGCCTGGGACGACCCGTACACGACGATGGCTCCCGCGTACGAGGCGCGCATCGTACGCGAGCTGGCCGCGATCGCGCGCGCGGGGGCGGTCTACCGGGGCAAGAAGCCCGTCTACTGGTGCGTGAACGATCGGACGGCGCTCGCCGAGGCCGAGGTCGAGTACGAGGAGCACGATTCGCCGTCGATTGACGTGGCCTTCCCGCTCGAAGCCCGCCTCCCCGGCGTGGAGCGCGACGCCTCGCTCGCGATCTGGACGACGACCCCGTGGACGCTGCCCGCGAACCTCGCCATCGCCGTCCACCCGGAGTTCCAGTACGTCGCCTATGAGCTGCGAGGGAGGGCGGTCGTCGTCGCGCGGGACCTCCTGCTCCCGTTCCTCGCCGCGGTCGCGCCGCAGGAGCTCGCCGGGGGGCGGCAAGCCGCCCCTGGCGCGGCGTTCGACCCGGCGGCGCTCGCCGATCCCCGGAGACTCCTCGCGCGCTTCGATGGACGAGAGCTCGAGGGACTCACCTATCGCCACCCGCTCTTCCCCCGAACGGGCAAGGTCGTCCTCGGCGAGCACGTGACGCTCGATGCGGGCACCGGACTCGTCCACACCGCCCCCGGCCATGGCCAGGACGACTACGAGATCGGCCGGCGCTATGGCCTTGCGCCCTTCGCGCCCGTCAACGCCGCCGGCCGCTTCACCGAGGAGGCCGGGCCGTGGGCGGGCAGGAAGGTCTTCGACGCGAACCCGGAGATCGTCGCCGCGCTCGACGCGGCCGGCGCGCTGCTCAACCGCCCCGGCGAGACGCTTACCCACAGCTATCCCCATTGCTGGCGCTGCAAGAAGCCGGTGATCTTCCGGGCGACCGATCAGTGGTTCATCTCGATGGAGAAGGGCGACCTGCGCCAGCGCGCGCTCGCCGCGATCGAGGGGGTCTCCTGGATCCCGCCCTGGGGACACGACCGGATCGTGTCGATGGTCGAGCGCCGGCCGGACTGGTGCATCAGCCGGCAGCGCGCCTGGGGCGTCCCAATCCCCGCGCTCTACTGCGAGGGCTGCGGCGAGCCGCTGCTCGATCCCGAGATCCTCGATCGGGTGGCGGACATCTTCGAGACGGAGGGCTCCGACGCCTGGTTCACGCGGCCCGCAGCCGACTTCCTCCCATCCGGCCGGCGTTGCGGCAAGTGCGGCGGCGAGCGGTTCGGCAAGGAGGAGGACATCCTCGACGTCTGGTTCGACAGCGGCGTCTCCCACGCCGCGGTCCTCGACGCGCGCGGGATCCCGCTGCCCGCGGACCTCTACCTCGAAGGCTCGGACCAGCACCGCGGCTGGTTCCAGGCCTCGCTGTTGTGCCACCTCGGCGCGGGGCGCGAGGATTCGCCGTTCCGTTCGTGCCTGACCCACGGCTTCGTCGTGGACGAGAAGGGGCAGAAGCTCAGCAAGTCGCTCGGCAATTACGTCGACCCGCAGAAGCTGCTCGACCAGCACGGCGCGGAGCTCATCCGGCTCTGGGCGGCGGCGGCGAACTACGAACAGGACGTGCCCCTCTCCGAGGGGATCATGGCGCAGCTCGCCGAGAGCTACCGGAAGATCCGCAACACGCTCCGGTTCGGGCTCGGCAACCTATACGACTTCCAGCCGGGAGACCGTGTGCCGGCGCGGGAGCTGCCCGTGCTCGATCGGTACGCGCGGTCGCTGCTTCACCGCTTCGTCCTCCGGGTCCGCGAGGCTTACGAGAACTACGACTTCAACCAGGTCCACCACGAGGCGGCGTACCTCTGCTCGACCGACCTGTCGGCGTTCTACTTCGACGTCCTCAAGGACCGGCTCTACTGCTCGGCGCCGGGAGACCGGGAGCGCCGCGCCGCCCAGACGGTCCTCCACGAGATCGTCGATGTCCTCTGCCGGACCCTCGCGCCGATCCTGAGCTTCACCTGTGAGGAGGCCTACGGCTTCCTGCCCGGCCACGCTTCGAGCGTCTTCCTCGCGGGCATGCCGGAGGCCGATGGCGCGGCGATGGACCAGGGGCTCGAAGACCGCATGAAGGTGCTGCTCGGCCTGCGCGCGCGGGTGAAGGCCGCGCTGGAGGAGTTTCGCCGGAAAGGCGGCAGCTCGCTCGATGCGTTCGTCCGGCTGGCGCCCCAGGGGCCGGAGGCCGCCGCGATCCAGGCTTTCCAGGAGGAGGGCGGCCGGCTCGCGGAGCTGCTCATCGTTTCGGGGGTCGGGATCGACTCGCCGATCGACCGAGCTGCCATCGCGCCGGTCACCGGCCCCGAGAGCGCGGCCCCGACGCTTTGCGCTCCGGTCGAGGTCGTCCGGGCCGCGGGCAAGCGCTGCGCCCGCTGCTGGAACTGGCGGGAGGAGGTGGACGCCCGCGAGCTCTGCGGGCGCTGCGGGCGGGTGGTCGACGCCCTCGGAGACCGCTCCTGATGGAATCTCGAGCGCCCTCGGCGGTTTACGTGACGACCCGGAGTCCCACATGCGCCCCCTGCTGATCCCTCATCTGTTCTACTTCACCGTCCCGACCTGGAAGGTCATCCTGTACGCCGGCTCGGTCGCCATGGGCGTCTATACCGCGGTGACCACCTGGTGGCGGGAGGGGAAGACCGAGCAGGCCCGCCGGCGCGCCGTCTGGACGGGCCTCGCCTGGGGGATGGGGGGCCTGCTCGCCACCGTGTTCTTCGCCATCCCGCTCTGGCTCGTCCCCGAGGCCGCGGCCCACGGCGGCCACGCGGACCTGCCCCTACACACCTACGGTCTGATGATCGCCGTCGGCTTCATCGTGGCCATCTCGGTCTCCGCGCGGGAGGCGCGCCGCTGCGGCGTCTTCGCCGGCCAATCGCCGCCCATGACGCCGCAGGAGCGGGAGCGGGCGGGCAACGCGATCATGGACCTCGCCTTCTGGGTCTTGGTCGCGGCCATCGTCGGCGCCCGCATCTACTTCATCTTCGTCAACTGGAGCGGCCCCGAGGGGTACGGCGAACACCCCGGGAACATCTTCAAGTTCTGGACGGGCGGGCTCGTCTTCTACGGGGGCCTCCTCGGCGCGGTCGCGGTGTCGATCGGGTACGCGCGCCGGAATGGGATCGCCTTCTTCCGGCTCGGGGACATCGCGATGCCCGCGGTCTCCATCGGTCAGTTCTTCGGCCGGCTCGGATGCCTGTCGGCGGGCTGCTGCTGGGGCCGAACCGCGCCCTCGAACTTTCCGTTCGCGCTCAAGTTCCCGCCCGGGAGCCTCGTCTACGACACCCTCGTCAACGAGCGCCATGTCCTGTCGGCGAGCGCGGCCACGACGCCGCCGCTCTTCCCGACCCAGCTCATGGACGGATTCGGCGAGCTGCTCATCTTCCTCTTCCTCGTCCTCTGGCTGCGCCCCCGCAAGCGTTACGACGGGCAGGTGATGCTCGCCTGGTGCTTCCTCTATCCGCTGCTCCGCTTCACCGACGAGTTGTTCCGCGGGGACACCGAACGGGGGGTCTACACGTCGCTCCACGTATCGGTCGGCCAGCTCACCTCCGTCGCCATCGCGGCGGTGGCGATCGTCATGCTCGTCCTCCTGCGCAAGCGCGCGCCCGCTGCGCTCGCCCCGACGACGTGATACGCTGCCGGCATGGTGCCGGCGAGCATCCCCCCCCCCGGGGGCCGCAGGACGGGGTCGCCCAGACCCTCGCCGTCGAAGGGCGGCAGGCAGCCCGGCAGCCGCGCCGACGAGCGCCTTCGCGCGCGCGTCGAGGGCAAGGTCCTCAAGTCGGAGGAGGCGGCCGCCCTCGTCCAGCGCCTCGACGCCGAGCTCGCCGCGCTGCGCCACCGCCACGAACAGTACTTCCTGGGGCTCGAGCACCGCGCGCCGGACAGGGAGCGGGAGGCGCTGCGGGGCCGGATCGAGGACCTCCGGCGGCAGGTCGGGCCCAACACCGCGCTCCAGTTCCAGGTGCAGAGTCTCTTCGACCGCTTCCTCACCTACGAGAGGATGTGGGTGCGGACGGAGAAGGACAGGGAGGAGGGGCGTTACGCCCGCGACCTCTTCAAGGCCCGGCTTCACGCGCGGAACCGGGACGCGAGGGGCTCGCCCCCGCCCCCGAGCGAGCCCCACAAGCCCAAGGCGCCGCCACGCGCAACCGGTCCGCTGCCGTCGGAGGAGCGGATGCGCGCGATCTACGACACGTACGTCCGGGCGAAGAAGGAGTGCCGCGAGGACGTGTCCGGGCTCACCTACGAGGTCCTCGCCGGTCAGCTCCGCGAGCAGGGCCCGGCGCTCCTCGCGGGGTCGAAGGCAAAGGCCCTCGACTTCAAGGTCGTGATCCGCGACGGCAAGGCGATCTTGCGCGCCGTGACGATCGACTGACGGCGTTCCTCAAGGACACGCCGCGCAGGGCGGCGCGCTGAACATTCCCAGCACCGTGCAGCCGGCGGTCGTGGGATCGGCGAGGGAGAAGGTGCCCGTCACGCCGCCGTCGGGAGAGAGGCTCGTCACGGTGATTGAGCCGGAGGTCGCGTTCGAGCATCCGCCGTCGCTGCCATGCCCGTCGCCCAAGAACGCGCAGAAGGCGGCGGTCGCCGGGGACGTGCCGCCGTCGGGAGCGGAGACGGCGTAGGTGCCCACGCCGAGGGCCGAGGCAGAGAGGCTCAGGACGATCGGCGTGGAGGTCAGCGCATCGGGGTCGGGCGGAGACAGGCAGCTCTCCACGCTCTCCACGTCGTCGAGGATCACCGTCGCCCCGCCGTCCGCGAACGAGCTTCCGGCCATCACGACGGCGAACCGGTAGACCTCGTCGCAGGCCGGCGGCGTCTCCTGCAAGCTCGCGGTCCCACAGCCGCCGTCCGCGGCGCCCCCATTCGCGGAGAGCCCCGCGTCCAGACCCGCGTCCCTGGCCGCTCCGGCGTCGAAGCCGGAATCCGCCCCCCCGTCGGCGCCGGTCACGCCCGCGTCGAGACCCGCGTCCTCGGCGAGTTGTCCCGCGTCGAGACCCGCGTCCTCACCCGCATCGACGCCGGTCACGCTCGCGTCGAGACCCGCGTCCTCATCCGCGCCGGCGATGGCAGGACCGATGGGATGGACCGGCTGGATCTCCGCGCCGTCCGGCGGCAAGGGCAGGTTGCTCTTTGGGCTGACCCCGCACGCCGCCGTCGCGAGGGAGGCAACCCAGAAGATCCCCCCCCACGGGGCTCGCGTCCGGCGCGGCTCTCTCGTTCTGGCTCGCCATCCCATGACGGAATCCTCATACCACGCGCGGGTCAAGGACCGCAGCGGGCCGCGGACGTCGCGGCGCTCGCCCACCTCGATGCGACGCCCCCCGCCGGCGCGGAAGCTCTCGTAGTCGTTGTCGCCCCGGAAGACCAGGCGCACGAAGCAGAGCACGTGCACGTCGCCAGGCTGGATGCGTTCCTCGATCAGCAGCCGCATCCGGCCGAATCTCTTCTTGAGAAACGGGACCGGGAAGCGGTCGAAGCCGACGACGGTCTGCGCGGCCTCGACCTTGGCACGCAGCCGCTCCACCTCCTCACCCATCTTGTGGCGCTCGAGGTCGCGGCGACACTGCTCGGTGAGGTAGACGAAGTAGGCCATCCGCTACCTCACCCTCGCCACCAGCGTCGTCCACGCGCCTTCCGGCGTTCGCTCGGGCTGCTGCCAGGCGCCGCGGGTGACCCACGAGTCGAAGAGGTCCTCGCGGATCGGGCGGGGCGAGACCGCGAGGAGGACGTGGATTCGCCCCGCGGGGAGCTTCGCGACGTCCACGCGCAGGTCGAGCGGCCCGCAGCCCTTGGCGCAGCCCGGGTCGGGGACCTCGCCGCGGCGGACCCGCCAGACGCGGTCGCGGGCGTCGCGCAGGGCCAGGGCGAGGTAGCGATCGCCCTTCTCGCGCGGCGCGCGCAGGACGAGCTGGCCCTCTTCGAGCGAGACCGAGACCGCCGCGGGTCGGGGCGGGGGCTGCTCCCCCGGCAGGGTCGGCGCCGATTCGACGGACGATCCGCTCGCGACCAGGGCGGTCAGCTCCGGCACGGGCACGGGCGGCGGCCGAAGGAAGATGAGCAGCGCCGCCGCCGCCGCGACCGCCGCCCCGGCCGCGGCCGCCAGCCACGGGAAGAGCGGCGCCCAGCTCCACCTCGCCGGCCGCTCGCGGCGCGCGGCGGCCTCGGCCCCTTCTTCGGCCTCGACCTTCGCCTGCGCCTCCTCGAAGAGCGCGAGCGCGTCCATCGCCTTCCGGGGCCGCCGGTCCTCGGCGAGCAGCTCGTCCACCTTCGGGAACACGAGCCGGCCCAGCCGGACCGACTCCCGGCAGTCGGCGCAGCCGGGCAGGTGGGCCTCGAACGCAGCCTTCTCCTCCGCAGGCAGCTCCCCGTGGAGGTAGGCCGTCACCTCGCGCAACGGCCGCTCGGGATCGGAGTGGGGCAGCCGGACCTCGTCAGCCATGGGCCGCCTCCTCTTCTTTCTCGAGCCACGGCCCCAGATCGAGCTTATGGGCCTTCGCCTCCGCGAGCAGCGCCTCGCGTGCCCGCGACAGGAGCTTGCGGGCCGACGCCGGCTCGATCCCGAGCGCCTCGGCGATCGGCGGGCCGCCGTTCTGCGCCGCCTCCTGCGCCCGCAAGACCGCCTGGTAGCTCGCCTGGAGCCCGGCGATGAGCCCCCAGAGCTTCCCCGCCAGCTCGTGCGCCGTGGTCAACTGCTCCGGCGACCGCGGGATCTCCCCCGAGGTCACGGCCGCCTCCCCCGCCGCCTCCATGACCTTGCGCTCCACTCTCAGGACCTTCTGCTCGGTGATCGCCGCGCGATTCACGAGCGCGCCGGCGAGCTGCTGGATCGTCTGTTTCGGGTCGAGCCTCTCGCCGCCCGTCTTCATCTCCCGGTCGCGCTTCCACTTCGCGAGCAGGTACAGGGCCCGGGATTCTAGCTCATCCGCGCGTCCGGCGAGGGAGGGCCAGCGCCGGCGGCACTCCGACCGGATGACGGGGAGGAGCAGCGCGACGAACATCGAGGCGAGCCGGCGGTCGTCCCGCAGGAACCCCTCGAACAGCCTCTCTTCCTCGATCTCCTCCAACCGTGCGTCCCTCGAACGA
>JAKAPL010000056.1 GCA_021807105.1 Myxococcales bacterium
CCAGACGGCCGCTCGTCTCGCCCAGACGGCCGCTCGTCTCGCCCAGACGGCCGCTCGTCTCGCCCAGACGGCCGCTCGTCTCGCCCAGACGGCCGCTCGTCTCGCCCAGACGGCCGCTCGTCTCGCCTAGACGGCCGCTCGTCTCGCCTAGACGGCCGCTCGTCTCGCCGAGACGGCCGCTCGTCTCGCCCAGACGGCCGCTCGTCTCGCCCAGACGGCCGCTCGTCTCGCCTAGACGGCCGCTCGTCTCGCCCAGACGGCTGCTCGTCTCGCCCAGACGGCCGCTCGTCTCGCCCAGACGGCCGCTGATCTCGCCCAGACGAGCGCTCAACAGCCCGTGATCAACGTCCGGCAGCGGCGGGAGCGGGAGCGTTCCCGTAAGACCTGGGTCGGCTCCTCGGCCCCGGGGGCGACTTGACACCCGGCGCGCGCTGCGGTCTGTCGCGTCCATGCGCGACGCGGTCGTCGTCCTGCCGACTTACAACGAGGCCGAGAACCTCGAGGCCATCGTGGGGGCGATCCTCGCCGCCGAGCCCCGCTGCGACGTCCTGGTGGTGGACGACGACTCGCCGGACGGGACGGGACGGATCGCCGATCGGCTCTCCGCCGGGAACCCTCGTGTCGGGGTGCTCCACCGCGCGCGCAAGGAGGGGCTCGGCCGGGCCTACCTCGCTGGCTTCGCGCGCGCCCTCGCGCAGGGCTACGCCTTCGTCCTGGAGATGGACGCCGACTTCTCCCACGACCCCGCCTACCTGCCGCGGCTGCTCGCGGCGGCGGCGGACGCGGACCTCGTCCTCGGGAGCCGCTACGCCCCGGGGGGAGGGACGCGCAACTGGGGGCTCCCGCGCCGGTGGCTCTCGCGGGGCGGGAGCCTGTACGCCCGGACGATCCTCGGCGTCCCGATCCGCGACCTGACCGGGGGCTTCAAGTGCTTTCGGCGCGAGGCGCTCCTCGCGCTCGACCTCGCCACGGTGGAGAGCGGCGGCTACTCGTTCCAGATCGAGCTGACCTGGCGCGCCCTCTGCCTCGGCCTGCGGGTCGTCGAGGTCCCGATCGTCTTCACCGACCGCCGGGTCGGACAGAGCAAGATGTCGCGGGCGATCTTCCTGGAGGCGATCGGCCTCGTCTGGAAGCTGCGCGCCGGACGAAGGACCTTGCCTCGCGCCCGCGGCGGAGCGAAGCCGTGACGCGGCTCACCGACGTGATCTCGTTCACCCTGGTGACCTTCACCGGGATCTTCACGGTGGTCGATCCGATCGGCGCGGTGCCGCTCTTCGTCTCGCTGACCGCGGGGAGCGCGGACGCCGATCGGCGCCGGATCGCCGCGCGCGCCTGCTCCGCCGCCGGGCTCATCCTCGCCGGCTTCTCGCTCGCGGGTGGACTGCTCTTCAAGGCGCTCGGGATCACCCTGCCCGCCTTCAAGCTCGCGGGCGGCGTGCTCCTCCTCTTGATGGCCATCGACATGCTGCGCGCGCAGCCCTCCCGGACGCGGAGCAGCCCCGAGGAGGCGGCCGAGGGCGAACGCGAGGACGTGGCGATCTTCCCCCTCGCGACGCCGCTGCTCGCCGGGCCCGGCTCGATCGCGACCACGATGGTCTTCATGGGCCGCTCGACGGCCTGGTGGCAGGCGATCCCGGTCCTCGCCGCCGTCGCGGCGACGAGCTGGGCGAGCTTCGGCCTCTTCCGCTCGGCGGGCCGGATCGAGCGCGTCCTCGGGCGGACGGGGATGGGCGTCTTGAACCGGATCCTCGGCCTCATCCTCGCGGCGATCGCGATGCAGTTCGTCCTCGACGGGCTCGGCGGCGCCTTCCCCGCCTTCTTCGGCCCCCCCCGCGCGTGACGGACCGTCCACGACGCGACGCCGTCCGCCCGGCCCCCCCGCCCGCCTCGCCCGATCGGCCCTCCCCCGATGGACGCTCGCGGGGGGTGAAGCGGCGCGCGCTCGCGCTGCTCGCGCCGGAGGTCCCCTCGCTCGCGGCGGCCTTCGCGTGCATGCTCGTCCTCGCCGCCACGACCGCGCTCGCCGCGGAGCTGGTCGGGCCGGTGCTGCACGCGCTCGTGCTCGGGGGGCCGCCGCCGCGCTGGGCCGCGCGGTTCTTGTTCACCGCCCGGGCGTCGCGCGCGCTCCTGCCCGCGCTCCTCGTCGCGGTGGGGCTCGTGAAGGGGGCCGCGTACCTCGGCCAGTTCCTCCTGCTGGGCATGGCCGGCGCCCGCGTGGGGAGCCGGCTGCGCGAGGAGCTGCTCCGCGCGCTGGTCGCCGCCGGCCCCGCCTTCCTCTCGCGGCGGCAGACGGGCGACCTGCTCTCCCGCCTCTCTTCGGACGTGACGGCCATCGAGATGGCCGTCACGTACGCGCTCGCCGCCTACGTCCGCGACGGGCTCACCGCCGCGGCCCTCCTGGCGGTCTGCCTCACCCTCGACTGGCGGCTCGCCGCCGTCGCCTTCGGCCTCCTGCCGCTCACGGTGGGGCCGATCGCCCGCATCGCCCGCGAGCTCCTGCGCGGCGCCCGGCGGGCGCAGGCCGGGCAGGGCGCGATGGGGCAGCTCCTGGCCGAGGGGCTCCAGGGGCTGCCGCTCGTGCAGGTCGACGGGCTGGCCGGGCGCGAGCGCGAGCGCTTCCGGGAGAAGAGCCGGGAGACGCTCGCCCACCTCGAGAGGAACGCCCGGCTCCAGGCGGCGGGCGCGCCGATCATGGAGGTCGTCGCGGTCGCGGGGCTCGCGCTGATGCTCTGGATGGCGAGCGGGCAGGTCGCGCGCGGGACGATCTCGGCCGACCACCTCGTCTCGTTCCTCGCCGCCGCGCTCCTGCTCGCCCAGCCGCTCAAGTCGCTCGGCAAGGTCGGCCACTTCGCGGTGACCGGGCTGGCGGCGGCGGAGCGGATCTTCGAGGCGATCGACGGCGCGCGCGCCCACGCCGAGGAGCCGGGGCCGGCGACGCCCCGGCGGGAGCTGCGGGAGGAGATCGAGCTGCGCGACGTCTGGTTCCGCTACCCGACGCGATCGGGCGGGGAGGCGCCGTGGGTGCTCGCGGGCCTCTCGCTGCGCCTCCCGCGCGGAGAGCGGCTGGGGCTGGTCGGGGAGAGCGGGTCCGGAAAGAGCACGGTGGCGTCGCTCCTGCTCGGACTCTGGCGGCCGGAGCGCGGCGCGCTGCTCGCCGACGGCGCCGATCTCGCCTCGTCGCCCGCCTCGGCGCGCCGCGGGCTGCTCGCCTGGATGGGGCAGGAGCCGCTCCTGCTCGACCTGACCGTGGGCGAGAACATCGCGATCGGCGAGCGCGAGCCCGACCCCGCCCGGCTGCGCGAGGCGGCGGCGCGGGCCGGCGCGCTGGCGCCCATCGAACGGGCGGGGGGCTTCCTCGCCCCGGTCGGAGAGCGCGGGCGCGCCTTCTCCGGGGGCGAGCGGCAGCGGATCTGCCTCGCGCGGACCTTTTACCGGGACGCGCCCGTCCTGATCCTCGACGAGCCGACGAGCCAGCTCGACGCGCGCGCCGAGGACGAGCTGTCGCGCGCGATCGAGCCGCTGCTCTCGGGGCGGACCGCGCTCGTCATCACCCATCGGCTCGCGACGCTGCGCGGCTGCGACCGCGTCGTGGTGCTCGCCGGAGGGCGCGTCGTGGAGGAGGGACCGCCGGAGGCGCTGCTCGCGGGCGGCGGCCGATTCGCGGCGCTCATGGCCGGGCAGCGCAAGACGGCGCGGGCGGCGGGGTAGATGCGCGGGCGCCTCCTGCTCCTCCTGCCCCTCGCGCTCGCCGCGCGCTGGGTCTACCTCTGGGCGACCCCCCTGCCCGGCGGCCGGCTCCACCGCGAGGTCCGGGGCGTCTACCACGTCCACACGACGCGCTCCGACGGCCGCGCCACCTTGGGCGAGGTCGCCGCCGCCGCCGCGCGCGACGGGCTCGACTTCGTGGTCGTGACCGATCACAACGTCGCGCCGCTCCCCGCGCAGCGGCGCCAGGGGGTGCTCCTCGTTTACGGCGACGAGGAGTCGACGCCCTGGGGCCACCGCGTCGTCCTCTCCGGCAGCCGCGACTACGTCTTCTGGGCCCATCCGGGCAACCGGCGCGTCCCGTGGACCGACTGGAGCGCGCCGGCCGACGGGATCGAGGTCTCCTCGGCGGACGACATGTGGCGCGACGCGCTGCGGCCGCCGTGGGCGCGGCTCCTGCTCGCGGCCGCCGACTACCCCGCCGCGCCCATCGAGGCGACCTATCGGCTCGAGGAACGCGAGGCCGGGATCCTGGAGCGCTACGATGCCCTGACCGCCGAGCGGCGACGACGCCTCTCGGCCCTCTGCGCCATCGACGCCCACGGGTTGCCGCCCTACCCCGTGGCCTTCCAGACGATTCAGCTCCACCTGCCCCACCTGAAGCTCGGCGGCGCCACGGCGGCGGACGACGCGCGCGCCCTCGCCGACGCGCTCGCGCGGGGCGACTTCTACTGCGGTCTCGATGGCTTCGCCGACGCCTCGGGCCTCGCGCTCGACTGGAGCGGCCCCGTGCTTCACGTCGCGTTGCCGTCCGCGCCGCCCTCCGCGCGCGCCGTCGTCTACTGCCACGGGCGCGAGGCCGGGAGCTACGCCCTCCCCGCGACCCTCCCGGACGCCGGCGGCTGCCGCCTCGAGATCCGCCGTCCCGATCTGGCCGCGCGGTTCCCGAGGAGCGCGGGCACGTGGATCCTCACGGGGACCCTGTAGCCCTCTCGTCAGCGTTCACCGCTCGGAGAGGCAATGCCCATCAGGAAGCCAGGGAACAAGGAGACCTGGATGGCCCGCGGTTTCATGGCTCCCTGGTTCGATCTCCGCGGGGAACGCGGATCCGACCCGTGAACGGCCGCGCCCTCTCCACCGCCCACGAAGGGGGAGCGGGCCGCTCGCCCTTGCGGCGCCCTACCGGCCCCGCGCGCGATCGAGGCCGGCGAGCGCCTCGCCGGCGGGATCGGTCTCCTCGCCCAGGCGGTCGTCGGGCTCGCCGGGGCCCTCGTCCGGCCCGCGGCGGAGGAGAAGAAGCAGCTCGGCCGCCGACAGGCGCGCGGCCGCGTCGCCGCCCGCGAGGATCCCCTCCACGAGATCGCGCTTCTGCTGGTGGAGATCGAGGATCGCCTCCTCGATCGTCCCGGTCGAGACGAGCCGGTAGACGGTGACGGGCTTCTCCTGGCCAATCCGATGGGCGCGATCGGTCGCCTGATCCTCCACCGCCGGGTTCCACCATGGGTCGAGGTGCACGACGTAGTCGGCGGCCGTGAGGTTGAGCCCGGTGCCGCCCGCCCTGAGCGAGATCAGGAAGACGTCCCCCTCGCCGCGCTGGAAGGCGTCGACGAGCCGCGCCCGCTCGGCCGCGGGCGTCCCGCCGTCGAGGGAGAGGAGGCGGACGCCGCGGCCCGCGAGAGCCTCGCGGGCGAGCGCCAGGTGGCGCACGAACTGGCTGAAGACGAGGACCCGGTGGCCTTCCTCCCGGAGCGTGTCGATCACCTCGACGAGCCGCTCGAGCTTCGCGCTCCCGATCCGGCTCTCCGGGTCGACGAGCCGGGGATGGCAAGCGAGCTGCCGCAGGCGGGTGATCTCGGAGAGGATCTCGAAGCGAGCCCGCTCGGCCCCCGCCCCCGCGGCGAGCCCCTGGAGGCGGGCCGCGGCGGCCGCGCGCGCGCCGTCGTAGAGGCGCCGCTCCTCGGGCGAGAGGGAGATCGGCAGGACGACCTCGGTCCGGCTCGGCAGCTCGGGCGCGACCTCCTGCTTGGTCCTCCTCAAGATGAAGGGACGCACGACCCGGGCGAGCGCCTCACGACGCCTCGGATCCTTGCCCCGCTCGATGGGCGCCGCGAACCGATCGCGGAACTGCTCCCACGAGCCGAGCAGCCCCGGGGTGAGGATGCGAAAGAGGCTCCAGAGCTCGCCGAGGTGGTTCTCCACCGGAGTCCCGGTCAGGGCGAAGCGCCAGTCCGCGTCGAGATCACGGACGGCGCGGGCGCGGCGCGTGGCGGCGTTCTTCACCGCCTGGGCCTCGTCCAGGACGAGCGTCGAGAACCGCGCCTGGCAGAGCCGCTCGGCGTCGCGCACGAGGAGCGCGTAGGAGGCGACGAGCACGTCCCCCGGCCCGAGCCCGGCGAGCGTTCCTTCGCGGTCGGCGGTGCGCCAGGCGACCATCCGCAGCGACGGGGCGAAGCGGCGCGCCTCCCGCTCCCAGTTGAAGCAGACGGAGGTCGGGGCGAGCACGAGCGCCGGGCCGAGCGGAGCGCGGGTCACGAGCACCGCCAGCGCTTGGAGCGTCTTGCCGAGCCCCATGTCGTCGGCGAGGCAGGCTCCCACGCCCCAGGCCGCGAGCCGCGCGAGCCAGCAAAACCCCTCGATCTGGTACGGGCGCAGCACGGTCGCGAGGGGCTCGGGAGGAGCCGGGTCGAGCGCCCTCGCGCTCGCGAGCCGCTCCCGAAGCAGCCGGTACGACCCGCAGACCCGCGCCTCGCGCGCGAGGTCGGCGAGATCTTCGAGCGCCGGGGCCGCGGCCGGGGCGATCACCACGCCCGAGCGTCCTTCGAAGGCGAGGTCCGCCGCCGGGGTCAGCCGGCGGCGCAGCTCCTCGCCGATCACGACGAAGCGGCCGGGACTCACGGGGACGTAGCGCCCCCCCTTGCGGACGACCTCCAGGACTCGCCCGAGCGACACCGTCTCGCCGTCGATCGTCACGTCTCCGTCGAGGCCGAACCAGTCGCGTCGATCGGTGACGCGCACCCGCAGGTCGCCGCCGGCCGCCGGGCGGCTCACGTTCCAAGGAGTCTCCTCCTCGAACCACTCGACCGACAGGGTCCCCGCCGCGCTCCGCTCGCCGAGCGCGACGAGCAGGTCGAGCGCGCGTTCGAGATCCGTCTCCTCGTGGTCCCGGGCTGCCCCCTGGAATCCGGGCAGCCCCACGACCGCCGCCGTCACCGCGGCCGCCTCCCGCGCGAGGTCCCGATCCGCGTAGACGCGCCGTCCCTCGCGCAGGGAGACGACCCGCACCGGTCCTTCGCCCGGCGTCTGGATCGGCGCCCCGGGCAGCGGCCGGATCCGCACCTCGGCGTGGAGCCCGCCGTCCGGCCGCGCGCGCAGGCGGAAAAGCGGCAGAGACGAGGCCTCCACCCGCTCGCCGGCCAGCCCGTCCGGCAGCCGCACCGGGACCACGGCCTCCAGCGCGGAGAGGCGGCGGAGCAGCTCGCCGTGGCTCTCCGGCGGGAAGGCCGGCCGCAGCGGCGCGAGGGCGGCGAGGAGCGCCTGCGCCTGCGCCGGGATGCGGGCGAGCCGCAGCGTCGCCGAGGCCTCGTCGAACCTGGCGACGAACGGCGCCGGGCCGCTGTCCCACAGCGCCTCCGCCGTCTCCGGGTCGCCGTCGAGCGTCGGGACGATCTCGATCGAGCCGTCGGCGCCCGTGACGGCGACGACCTCGAAGCGCGACCGCCGGATCGCTACCGGAGCCCGGCCAGAAGCGTAGACCCTCGGGTGCCCCACGAGCCGATCGAGCGCCTCGAACCGCTTGGCCTGGGCGCGCGTCGTGGAGGACCAGGCGAGGCGGATCGCGTCCTCGACCCGGTCGAGCACCTCCCCGTCGGCGGGGTGGCAGAGCCAGGCCGGATGCGACCGGAGGTCCTCCGTGCTCAGGCGCGCTCCGCGCGTCCATCCCCCCTTTACGCTCCGCCGGTGGAGGAACGGATGGACGAGCGGCAGGCTCTCACCGCGCGGCTCGAACCGCCAGGAGAGGAGCCGTTCGGCGCCGCCCGTGGCGGCCTCCTCCCGGCCCTCGAGCGCCGCGTCGAGGGATCGGAGCGCGATCGCCCAATCGGGCGTCCCGATGGCCGCGGCGAACCTCGTGAGCGACTCGTCCGCGCCGAGGTGGATCCAGCGCAGGAGGACATCGAGGGCGGCGAGGACGTGGCCGCAGCTCCCCGGCTCGTCCCGGCAGTCGCAGTTCGGACGCAAGCCCTCGCGCCGCCAGTGCAAGAGCGGGATCTCGGTCTCGACCCGCGGGCTCTTCACCCAGTACTTCGAGGAGGTCCGGCGCGCGATGTCCTCGGCGGTGAAGACGAGTCGGTCGGGCTCCCCGTACCAGGTGAGCCGGGCGTCGGCGAGCCGCTCCGGCGGCAGGGGCTCCGCCTCCCGGCGAGCGGACTCGCGCGCCGCCCAGACCTTCTCCGCGAGATCCCGGAGGACGAGATCCCGTGGCGGCGCCAGGCGCAAGGCCAGGACCTCGCGCTCCTTGTCCAACGCCGTCACGTGCGCCGCCTCCGCCTCCTGGCGCGCGGCCGAGCGCAAAGTCCGGTCGTCCTTCGCCCGCCGTTCCGCGAGCCGCCGTTCGAGGTAGAGGCGCGCGACCACCTCCAGGTCGAGCGCCTCGCGCCGATGCTGGCGATCGAGGTGGCGCTCCACCGGCCGGTGCTCCCCCGAGAGCAGCTCGCGCAGGTCGTGGACCGCGCCGATGAGCCGCATGCCGTCGAGCAGGCCGCGGGCCTTCGAGGGCAGGTGGACCTCGGCGAGGAAGACGCTGATGTCCTCGTCGAGCACGTCCGAGAGACCGCAGTCCATCGCCCAGCGGAGGATCTCGGGGCGGCTCTCGGCGCCGCAGCGGACCGCCCCTGACGCCAGTGAGCTCATGTCGCCCTGTCTCTACCGCGCGCCCCTGACGGTCGATCAACCCCCGACCTTCAGCACCGCCAGGAAGGCCTCCTGGGGCAGCTCGACCTGCCCCACCTGCTTCATCCGCTTCTTCCCCGCCTTCTGCTTCTCTAGGAGCTTGCGCTTGCGGCTGATGTCGCCGCCGTAGCACTTGGCGAGGACGTTCTTGCGCATCGCCCGGACGCTCTCGCGGGCGATCACCCGGCTGCCGATGGCCGCCTGGATCGCGACGTCGAACATCTGGCGGGGGATGACCTCGCGCAGCTTGCCGCACAGCTCCCGGCCGCGCTGGTAGGCCCGGTCCCGGTGGACGATCACCGAGAGCGCATCGACCGGATCGCCGTTCAAGAGCACGTCGAGGCGGACGAGATCCGCGGGCTCCCAGCCGGCGAGCTCGTAGTCGAGGCTCGCGTAGCCGCGGCTCACGCTCTTGAGGCGATCGAAGAAGTCGAAGACGATCTCGGCGAGCGGCATCCGGTAGGTGACCTGCACCCGCTTCTGGCCGAAGTACTGGATGTCCTTCTGCACGCCGCGCCGGTCCTGGCAGAGCTTGAGAACCGCGCCCAGGTGCTCGCCGGGGCAGTGGATGCGGCAGGTGAGGACCGGCTCGTCGATCCGCTCGATGACGTTGGCCGGCGGGAGCTTCGACGGATTGTCCACCTGGAGAGTCTCGCCCGCGGGGGTATGAACCTCGTAGACCACCGAGGGCGCGGTCGTGATCAGCGTGAGGCCGTACTCCCGCTCCAGCCGCTCCTGGACAATCTCCATGTGGAGAAGGCCGAGGTAGCCGCAACGGAAGCCGAAACCCAGGGCCTGGCTGGTCTCCGGCTCATAGGTGAAGGCCGAATCGTTGAGCCGGAGCTTGGCGAGTGCGTCCTTGAGCTGCTCGTAGTCGGCGGCATCGACCGGGAAGATCCCCGAGAAGACCATCGGCTTGATCTCTTGGAAGCCCGGGAGCGGCGCCGCGGCCGGACGGGCCGGGTCGGTGATCGTATCCCCGACTCGGGCCTCGGCCACCTCCTTGACGTTCGCGACCACGAATCCGACCTCGCCCGCGATCAGCCGCGGTACGGTCACGGCGCGGGGCGAGAAGACGCCCACCTCCTGGACCTCGTGCTCCCGGCCGGTGGAGAAGAGGCGAATCCGCCGGCCCGCGACGAGCGCCCCCTCCACCACCCGGACGAGCATGACGACGCCCCGGTAGCTGTCGTACCAGGAATCGAAGATGAGGGCGGAGAGCGGGGCCGTCGAGCTGCCTCGCGGCGGCGGCACCCGTTCGACGACCGCCTCCAGGATCTCGTCGATCCCCCTCCCCTCCTTCGCCGAGCAGGCCAGGGCGGTCCGGCCGTCCAGCCCGATCCGCTCCTCGATCTCCCGGCGCGTGCCCTCCACGTCGGCCGACGGCAGGTCGATCTTGTTGATGACCGGCACGACCTCCAGATCGTGGTCGATGGCGAGGTAGACGTTGGCGAGCGTCTGCGCCTCCACCCCCTGCGCGGCGTCGACCACGAGGAGCGCCCCCTCGCACGCGGCAAGCGACCGGCTGACTTCATAGGCGAAGTCGACGTGACCCGGGGTGTCGATGAGATTGAGCACGTAGTCTCTCCCGTCACGGGCGGTGTAGGCCATCCGGACGGTTTGGGCCTTGATCGTGATCCCGCGCTCCCGCTCCAGGTCCATGTTGTCGAGGAACTGGTCCTGCCGCTCGCGGGGCGAGAGAGTCCCGGTCCGCTCCAACAGCCGATCGGCGAGCGTGGACTTTCCGTGATCGATGTGGGCGATGATGCTGAAGTTGCGGATGTTCTCGTTGTCGCGCACGGGGGGGTGCAACAAAGCACGCCGCCGCCCCGGGGATCAAGCCGGTGTCCCATCGCCGGTGCCCCCGACGTGGCCGGCGCCCGCCAGCGCGCCAGCGAGCCGGGCGCGGGCCTCCTCCTGCCGCCGGCCGAGGCCGACGTGCCAGTCCGAGACATGGGCGAGCGTTGCGTCCCCGGGAGGCCGGCCACCTCCACGGTGACATGGGGAAGACGAACGCGACCTGCGGCCCGGGCAAAGGAGCGGCGGGCCCCGTGGGGCAGGCGGGCTAGCGGCCTGCCTTGCGGCGGACGAGCACGACCGTGATGTTGTCGACGCCACCCGCGTCGTTGGCCGCCAGGATGAGATCGCGGCAGGCTGCCGCGAGGTCCTTCTGGCGGGTCAGGATGGCGGCCATCTGGTCGTCCTTGACCATCCCGTGCAGGCCGTCGCAGCAGAGCAGGATCGTGTCCCCCGGCTTCATGTCGACGAGCAGCGTGTCGACCTTCACGTCGGCCGAGGGGCCGAGCGCGCGGCTGATGACGTTCTTGTAGGGGAACGCCTCGATCTCCTCGGGCGTCGGGTTCTTCTGCCGGATGAAGTCGCCAAGCAGCGAGTGGTCGGAGGTGATCGGCCAGATCTTCCCCCCGCGGAACTGGTAGCCGCGAGAATCGCCCGCCCAGGAGACGAACGTCTTGTCCCCCTTCAAGTAGGCGGCCACCGCGGTCGTTCCCATGTTGCCCTTCCGCGGATCCTCCGCGGCGAGCGACCGAATCCGGTCGTTCGAGTGGCGCAGGGCCACCGCCAGACGGCTGCCATCCTCGCCCAGGGCCCGGTCGATCTTGAACGGCCAGGTCATCTCCGGGTCCTTGCGGCAGCGATCGAAGAACTCGCTCGTCACCTTGCCGGCGAGCTCCGAGGCCACCTCGCCCGCCTGGTGGCCCCCCATCCCGTCGAGCACGACGAAGAGGCCGAGATCCGCGCGGACGATGAAGTAATCCTCGTTGTGGTCGCGGACCTTGCCCACATCCGTCCGGGCGGCGCAGTCCCACAACGGCTCCGAGGCCGTGACGGCGGTCGGGGGGCGGGTGGCGCCGAGGCTCTGCGGTTCGGCCATTCCCGACCTTGATAGCAGAAGGTCCCCTCCCGGTCGAGCCCCGGAGACCACTTTCGCCACCCTTCCGGAGATCGGCCTCCGGATGCCGGGGCTCGCCGTTCCTCGACCTCCCCCTCCGGCCGCTACTCCTCTGGAGGCTCGCCATTCTCGACCTTCCCTTCGGGGAGGCCGAGCTTCGCGAGCCGATAGCGGAACGACCGGAACGACATCCCGAGGAGCTTCGCCGCCGCCGTCCGCGAGCCAGCACTCCGCTCGAGCGCCTGCTGGAGGAAGACGCGCTCGATCCGCTGGAGCTCCGCGTCGAGATCGATCCCCGCCTCGGGCAGGCTCGAGGACCGCGCTCCGGGCCGCGCCGCCACCGGCGGCAGGATGTCCGGCCCGAGGGCCTCGCCTTCCGCAAGCGCGGCCGCGCGCTCGATCACGTTGCGCAGCTCGCGAACGTTCCCGGGGAAGTCGTAGGCGAAGAGCCTCTCGGCGGCCGCGCGGGAGAGAGAGTGCGGCCTCCCCCCCTCGATGGCCGCCAGAGCCGCCAGAAAATGTTCGGCCAGGGGGAGCACGTCCTCGCGTCTCTCGCGCAGCGGCGGGATGTGCAGGTGGATCACGTCGAGCCGGTAGTAGAGGTCCTCACGAAAGCGCCCCGCGGCGACCTCCACGGTGAGGTCCCGGTTCGTCGCCGCGATCAACCGGGCGCCTACGTCGAAGGACTGGCTGCTCCCCACCGGCCGCGCCTTGCGCTCCTCGATGACCCGCAGGAGCTTGACCTGGATGTCCTTCGGCAGCTCGGCGATCTCGTCCAGGAAGAGCGTTCCCTCGCCCGCGGTGGCGAGCAACCCCTCCCGGCTCGCCGATGCGCCGGTGAAGGCGCCACGGACGTGACCAAAGAGCTCGCTCTCGATGAGCCCCTCGGGGATGGCGGCGCAATTGACGGCGAGAAACGGAGCCTCGTCACGCGGTCCCCGGGCGTGGACCTCCCGGGCGACGACCTCCTTGCCGACCCCGCTCTCGCCGGTGATCAGGACGTTCGCCCGGACGGAGGCGACCTTGTCGATCGTCCTCACCAACTGGGCCATCGCCGGGCTCTTTCCCACCAGCGAGCTCGGCCGGCCGAGCTCGGCGCGCAATCGGCCATTCTCGACGACCAGCCGACGGCGCTCGAGGGCGCGGTCGATGATCAGCTTCAGCTCATCGAGGTTGAAGGGCTTCTGGACGTAGTCATAGGCGCCGGCCTTCATGGCCTGCACCGCCGTCTCGATGGTCGAGAAGGCGGTCATCATGATCACCTCGGGCGCCGGCGTTCGGGCGCGGGCGTCGGCGAGGACGCTGAGGCCGGAGTCCCGCCCCAGCCGCAGGTCGGTGAGCACGAGATCGAAGGACCGGCCGCGCAGCCCGGAGAGGCCCTCGGCGAGACTCCCCGCGAAGACGACCTCGTGTCCCTGCCGGCGCAGGTACACGTCGAGCATCTCCCGCATCGACCGCTCGTCATCGACCACGAGGATGGACGCCATGGCGATGAGCTTACGCCGATCGCGCGGCCAGCGTCTCGGCTAGGCGACCGTCTCCGCGAGCGCCTGCTCGACCTCCTCCTCGCTGTCCGTCGGCGTCTCGACCTCGATATCGAGGTGCTTGTACGCCGGGATCCCGGTGCCGGCGGGGACCAGGCGGCCCATGATCACGTTCTCCTTCAAGCCGCGCAGGTAGTCGACCTTGCCGCTGATGGCCGCCTCGGTGAGGACCTTCGTCGTCTCCTGGAAGGAGCTGGCCGAGATGAAGCTCTCCGTGGAGAGCGAGGCCTTGGTGATTCCGAGCAAGAGCGGCTCGCCGACCGCCGCGCGTCCGCCCTCGGCGATCACCCGATCGTTCTCCTCCTCGAACTCCCGCTTCTCCACCTGATCGTCGACGAGGAAGGTCGTGTCGCCCACCTCCGTGATCTTCACCCGGCGCAGCATCTGCCGGACGATCACCTCGATGTGCTTGTCGTTGATCTTCACGCCCTGCAGCCGGTACACCTCCTGGACCTCATCGACGAGGTAGCGCGCCAGCTCCTTGAGGCCCAACACGCGGAGGATGTCGTGCGGGTTCGCGGCTCCGTCCATCATCGCCTCGCCCGCCTTCACCCGGTCGCCCTGGTGAACCGAGACGTGCCGTCCCTTGGCCACCAGGTATTCCTTGGCCATGTCCGACCGCGGCTTCCCGTCCACGTCGGGGGTGACGATGACCTTCCGCTTCCCCTTGGTATCCTTCCCGAAGCTGACCACGCCATCAATGTCCGAGATCAGCGCGTGCTCCTTGGGCTTGCGCGCCTCGAACAGCTCGGCCACGCGCGGCAAGCCGCCGGTGATGTCCTTCGTCTTCGTCGTCTCGCGCGGGATCTTGCCCACGACCTCGCCCGCCTCGACAAAGTCGCCGTCCGCGACCAGGATGTTCGCGCCGATGGGCAGGTAGTAGCGAGCCGGCTGGTCGGAGCCGGGGAGCTGCAGCGTCTCGCCCTTCTCGTTCTGCAACGCGATGCCCGGCCGCATCTCCGGATCCTTCGACTCGATGACCACCTTGTGGGAGAGGCCCGTCACCTCGTCGAGCTGCTCGTTCATCGTGACGCCTTCGACCACGTCCTCGAACTTCACGAGGCCCGCCACCTCGGTGAGCATCGGCATGGCGAAGGGGTCCCACTCGGCGAGCAACGTGTTCGCGCCGACCTTCTGCCCCTCCTGGACCATCAGCTTCGCGCCGTAGATCACCGAATACCGCTCGCGTTCGCGGCCGCTTTCGTCGGCGATCAGCAGCTCGCCGTTGCGGTTCATGACCACGAGGGTCCCGTCCTTGCGCTTGACCGTGGCGAGACCGTGGAACTTCACGACGCCCGGATTCCGGTTCTCCAACGTCGACTGCTCCGCGCGCCGCGAGGCCGTGCCACCGATGTGGAAGGTCCGCATCGTGAGCTGGGTCCCCGGCTCGCCGATCGACTGAGCGGCGATGACGCCGACCGCCTCGCCGATATGCGCCCGATGGCCGCGCGCGAGGTCACGCCCGTAGCACTCGACGCAGATGCCGCGCTTCGCCTGGCAGGTGAGCACCGAGCGGATCCGAACCTTGTCGATGCCCGCGTTCTCCACGACCTTGACCTTCGCCTCGTCGATCTCCTCGTTCGCCCGGACGAGGACCTCGCCGGTGAACGGGTCGAGGATGTCGTCGAGCGCCACCCGGCCGAGGATGCGCTCACCCATGGGCTCGATAATCTCGCCCCCCTCGACGAGCGAGCCGATCTCGATGCCGTCGAGCGTACCGCAGTCGAACTCGGTGACGATCGCGTCCTGGGCCACGTCGACCAGCCGCCGGGTCAGGTAGCCGGAGTTCGCCGTCTTGAGGGCGGTGTCGGCGAGCCCCTTCCGAGCCCCGTGGGTGGAGATGAAGTACTGGAGCACCGTGAGCCCCTCGCGGAAGTTCGCGGTGATCGGGGTCTCGATGATTTCGCCGGAGGGCTTGGCCATCAGGCCGCGCATTCCGGCGAGCTGCCGGATCTGCTGCGCGCTGCCGCGGGCTCCGGAATCGGCCATGATGTAAATCGGGTTGAACGACGGCTGCTTCTTCTCCACGCCGTCGCGCCGGGCGGTCTCGTTGGAGATCTCGCCCATCATCTCGGCCGCGACCTCCTCCGTCACCTGGGCCCAGATGTCGATGACCTTGTTGTAGCGCTCGCCATCGGTGATGAGCCCCTCGAGGTATTGGTTCTCGATCTCGCGGACCTCCTTCTCCGCGCGTTCGAGGAACTCCTGCTTCTTGCGCGGGATCACCATGTCCTTGATGGAGATGGAGATGCCCGCGCGGGTCGCGTTGCCATATCCGAGCGTGCGGACGCGATCGGCGAGGAGCACCGTCTCCTTCTCTCCGCACTGCCGGTAACAGACGTCGATGAGGCTGCCGAGCGCCTTCTTGTCCATCACCCTGTTGACCGCGTCGAACCCGATGATCCGCGGCACGATCTCCCAGAGGAGCACGCGGCCCGTCGTGGTCTCCACCCGCCGGGGCGGCGAATCCTCCGGCCCGCCGGTCTTCATCCGCACCTGGATCTTCGCCTGCAGGTCCAACTCACCCTGGTCGTACGCCGCCCGGACCTCCTCGGGGGAGGAGAAGATCTTGCCCTCCCCCTTGGCGAACGCCCGTTCTCGGGTCATGTAGTAGACGCCGAGGACGATGTCCTGCGTCGGCGTGATGATCGTCTTGCCGTGGGCCGGCGAGAGGATGTTGTTCGTGCTCATCATGAGCACGCGCGCCTCCATCTGAGCTTCGATGGAGAGGGGCACGTGGACCGCCATCTGGTCGCCGTCGAAGTCCGCGTTGAAGGCGGCGCAGACCAGCGGGTGGAGCTGGATTGCCTTGCCTTCGATGAGCTTCGGTTCGAACGCCTGGATGCCGAGCCGGTGGAGCGTCGGCGCGCGGTTGAGCAGCACCGGGTGCTCCCGAATCACGTCGTCGAGGATGTCCCAGACCTCGGGCCGCTCCTTCTCCACCATCTTTTTCGCGCTCTTGATGGTGGTGACGAATCCCCGCTCCTCGAGCTCGTGGTAGATGAAGGGCTTGAAAAGCTCGAGGGCCATGATCTTCGGCAGGCCGCACTCGTGGAGCCGCAACTCCGGCCCGACCACGATCACCGAGCGGCCGGAGTAATCGACCCGCTTGCCGAGGAGGTTCTGGCGGAACCGCCCCTGCTTGCCCTTGAGCATGTCGGAGAGCGACTTGAGCGGCCGCTTGTTCGGACCGGTGATCGTCTTCCCGCGGCGGCCGTTGTCGAAGAGCGCGTCCACCGCCTCCTGGAGCATCCGCTTCTCGTTGCGGATGATGATGTCCGGAGCGTTCAGCTCCTGGAGGCGCTTGAGCCGGTTGTTCCGGTTGATCACGCGGCGGTAGAGATCGTTCAGGTCGGAGGTCGCGAAGCGGCCGCCATCCAGGGGCACGAGAGGACGTAGGTCGGGCGGGATGACCGGGATGACCTCGAGCATCATCCACTCCGGCCGGTTGCCGCTCTCCCGGAGGTGGTCCGCGACCTTGAGGCGCTTGGCAATCTTCTTGCGCTTGGCATCGGAGGTCGCCTCCTTCATGTCCTTGCGCAGCTCGGCGGCCAGCGTGACCACGTCGATCTGCTTGAGCAGGTCGCGGATCGCCTCGCCGCCCATTCCCGCCACGAACGAGTCCTCGCCGTACTTCTCCCGGGCATCATGATAGCGCTCCTCGGAGAGCAGCTCGGCCTTGGTGAGGTCGGTTTCCTTCGGGTCGACGACGATGTAGCTCTCGCAGTACAGGACCTTCTCCAGGTCCTTGAGCGTGATGTCGAGGAGGGCGCCGATGCGCGAGGGGAGCGACCGCAGGAACCAGATGTGGGCGACGGGAGTCGCCAGCGTGATGTGCCCGAGTCGCTCGCGCCGGACCTTGCTTTGAATGACCTCGACGCCACACTTCTCGCAGACCACGCCGCGGTGCTTCATCCGCTTGTACTTCCCGCAGTTGCACTCGTAATCTTTGACCGGGCCGAAGATCTTTGCGCAGAAGAGGCCGTCGCGCTCCGGCTTGAACGTCCGGTAGTTGATCGTCTCCGGCTTCTTGACCTCGCCGTGCGACCACTGCCGGATCTTCTCCGGCGAGGCCAGGGAGATGCGGATCGCCGAGAAGGACAACGGGTCTCGGGGCTTCTCGAAGAAGTTGAAGATGTCTTTCACGAGATCTCTCCTGTCTTCCCTAGTCCAGCGTCCCGGTCTTCGGCGTTGCCTCGGATGGCGGCGCTTCGGACCTCGGCTGCTGCTCGAGAAGCTCGACGTCGAGCGCCAAGCTCTGCAGCTCCTTGATCAACACGTTGAACGATTCCGGCAACCCGCTCTCCAAGACGTTGTCACCCTTGACGATCGCTTCGTACATGCGGGTGCGGCCGACCACGTCGTCGCTCTTGACGGTGAGGAACTCCTGGAGGCTGTACGCAGCCCCGTAGGCCTCCATCGCCCAGACCTCCATCTCACCGAGCCGCTGGCCGCCGAACTGCGCCTTGCCCCCGAGCGGCTGCTGGGTGACGAGGGAGTACGGCCCGATGCTGCGGGCGTGGATCTTCTCGTCGACCAGGTGGTGCAGCTTGAGCATGTACATGACGCCCACGGTCACGTCCTGATCGAACGGCTCGCCGCTCCGGCCGTCGAAGAGGATCTGCTGACCGGAGGTCGGCTCCCCGGCCGCCTCGAGCAGCCGGTTGATCTCCGCCTCGTGCGCGCCGTCGAAGACTGGGGTGGCGAGGTGGACGCCGCCGACGAGCTTCTCGGCGAGCTTCGTGACCTCCTTCTCGGGGAGGCCGTCGACGATCTCTCCGATCTCCTTCGTGTCGTAGACCCGCTTGAGCTCCTTGCGCAGCTCCGCTGGAGCCCACTTCTCCCGGATCATCGTCTCGATCTGCCGTCCGAGCGAGCGCGCGGCCCAGCCGAGGTGGGTCTCGAGGATCTGTCCCACGTTCATCCGCGAGGGCACGCCGAGCGGGTTGAGCACGATGTCCACGGGCGTCCCGTCGGCCATGTAGGGCATGTCCTCCGGGGGAAGGATCCGGGAGACGACGCCCTTGTTGCCGTGCCGTCCGGCCATCTTGTCGCCCACCGACAGCTTGCGTTTGATGGCCACGTACACCTTGACCATCTTGATCACGCCCGGGGGAAGCTCATCGCCCTTCTTGAGGCGGCTGATCTTCTCTCCGAATCGGAGGTGGACCTCCTCCTTCTGATCGTTGAAGCTCGCGAGCGCCCGCTCGATCTTCTCCTCGACTGTCCCGCCGACCGCGATCTCCCCCCAGTACCGCTCGGGGATCTGATCGAGCAGCGCGTCGGTGACGGCCTCGCCCTTGCCGGCGAGCGCCTTCCCCTTGTCGTCGACCAGCTTGGCCGAGGTCTCCTTGCCGACGAGCAGCCGCCGGACCTTCTTGTAGGCCGCGTCCTTCAGGATCTTGATCTCGTCGTTCTGGTCCTTGAGGAGCTTCGCCTCCTCGGCGCTCTCGATCTCCTTGGCGCGCTCGTCCTTGTCGACGCCCTTGCGGCTAAAGACCTTGGCGTTAATCACCGTCCCGGAGACGCCCGGCGGGACGCGCAGCGAGCTGTCCCGCACGTCTCCGGCCTTCTCGCCGAAGATCGCCCGGAGCAGCTTCTCCTCGGGGGAGAGCTGCGTTTCGCCTTTCGGGGTGATCTTGCCGACCAGGATGTCGCCGGGGTTCACCTCCGCCCCGACGCGGATGATCCCCGATTCGTCGAGGTCCTTCAGCGCCTCCTCGCCCACGTTCGGGATGTCCCGGGTGATCTCCTCCTTGCCGAGCTTGGTGTCCCGGGCGACGCACTCGAACTCTTCGATGTGGATCGAGGTGAACCGATCCTCCTCGATCAACCGTTCGGAGAGGAGAATCGAGTCCTCGAAGTTGTAGCCCTGCCAGGGCATGAAGGCGACGACCACGTTCTCACCGAGGGCCAGTTCCCCGGCCTCCGTCGCCGGGCCGTCCGCGAGGACGTCTCCCTGCGCCACCCGATCGCCGCGCCGAACGATCGGCTTCTGGTTGATGCAGGTGTTCTGGTTGCTGCGCTGGTACTTGACGAGGTTGTAGATGTCGACCTCGGAGGCCGTGTCGGTCGCCGACGCCTGAAGCTCCGCGCGGATGACGATGCGCGACGCATCGACCTGATCGACCACGCCCGCGCGCTTCGCCACCACCGTCACGCCGGAGTCGCGGGCCACGGTCCCCTCGAGACCAGTGCCCACGAGCGGGGCGCGGGCGCGCAGCAGCGGAACCGCCTGGCGCTGCATGTTCGCGCCCATGAGCGCCCGGTTGGCGTCGTCGTGCTCCAGGAAGGGCACGAGGGACGCGGCCACCGAGACGAGCTGGTTCGGGGAGACGTCCATCAAGTCCACCTCCTCCCGGCGGGCCTGGACGAACTCGCCCGCCTTGCGGGCGGAGACGATGTCGGAGACGAACACCCCCTTCTTGTCCGTCTCGGCGTTCGCCTGGGCGATGGTGTGCTTCTCCTCTTCGAGCGCCGAGAAGAAGGAGACCTCGTCGGTGGACCGGCCCTGCTCCACCTTCCGGTAGGGGGTCTCGATGAATCCGTACTCGTTGACCCGCGCGTAGGTGGAGAGCGAGGCGATGAGACCGATGTTCGGGCCTTCCGGCGTCTCGATCGGGCAGATGCGGCCGTAGTGGGTCGGGTGGACGTCACGGACCTCGAAGCCCGCGCGCTCGCGGGTGAGACCGCCCGGCCCAAGGGCCGAGAGGCGCCGCTTGTGGGTCACCTCGGACAGCGGGTTGGTCTGGTCCATGAACTGGGAGAGCTGGCTCGACCCGAAGAACTCCTTGATCACCGCGCTGACCGGCTTCGCGTTGATCAGGTCGTGCGGCATGAGCGTCTCGATCTCCTGGAGGCTCATCCGCTCCTTGATCGCCCGCTCCATGCGCACGAGGCCGATCCGGTACTGATTCTCGAGCAACTCGCCCACCGCACGAACCCGCCGGTTGCCCAGGTGGTCGATGTCGTCGATGGCGCCCTTGCCGTTCTTGAGGTCGATGAGATAGCCGACGACCTCGAGGATGTCGCGCTTGGTCAGGACCTGCTGCTCCAGCGGCTCCTCCAGGGCGAACTTGAAGTTGAGCTTGAGACGGCCGACCTTGGAGAGGTCGTACCGTTCGGGGTTGAAGAAGAGGTTCATGAAGAGCTGCCGCGCGGTCTCGGGCGTGGGCGGCTCGCCGGGGCGCAGCCGGCGATAGATCTCCATGATCGCCTCGTCCGGCGTGTCGATCTTGTCCGCGTTCAGCGTGTCGCGCAGGAACGAGCCGACGTTGAGCTGGTCGATGAAGAGGACCTTGAACTGGCTGATTCCCCGCTCGCGAAGCAGCTCAACCTTGTCTTCGGTCACTTCCTCGTTGCACTCGAGCAGCACTTCTCCGGTCTGCTCGTCGACCACGTCGAGGGCGCAGACCTTGGTCCAGAGGTCGGCCGCGTCCATCGGCAGCGTCTCGATCTTGGCTGCCTCGATCTTCTTGATCGTCCCACGGGTGAACTTCCGGTTCTTCTTGACGATCACCTCGCCGGTCTTCGGATTCTTGATGTCCCGGGTAGCCCGCTGGCCGGGGAGGAGGTCGAGCTCCACCGACTTCTCGAACTTGTCCTTTCCCTGGATGAAGATCGTCTCGGTGTCGTAGTAGTAGTTGAGGATCTCCTCGGTCGTTCCATGGAACTCGATCGGCGCCTTCTTGGAGCTGTCGGGGACGCCGCCGAGCGCGCGGAGCAGCACCGTCGCGGGCAGCTTCCGACGCCGGTCGATCCGGACGAAGAGCAGGTCCTTGTGGTCAAACTCGAAGTCGATCCAGGAGCCGCGGTAGGGGATGATTCGGGCGTTGTGGAGGAGCTTGCCCGACGCGTGGCTCTTGCCTTTGTCGTGATCGAAAAACGCGCCCGGGCTCCGGTGGAGTTGGCTGACCACGACCCGCTCGGTGCCGTTGATGATGAAGGTCCCGTTCTCGGTCATGAGCGGGATCTCGCCGAAGTAGACCTCCTGCTCCTTGACGTCGCGGATCGACTGGGCGCCCGTCGTCTCGTCCTTGTCCCAGACGACCAGGCGCACGACGACCTTGATGGGCGCCGAGAAGGTCATCCCGCGCTGGCGGCACTCATCGACGTCGTACTTCGGCTTCTCCAGGTGGTAGCTCACGAACTCCAATGAGCTGACCTCGTTGAAGTCTTTGATCGGGAAGACCGACTTGAAGACACCCTGGAGGCCGGAATCCACACGCTTGTCCGCGGGAACGCCGGACTGGAGGAACTGATCGTAGCTGTACTTCTGGATATCGATCAGGTTCGGGATGTCGATGATCTTGGGGATCTTCCCGAAGCTGCGTCGGACGCGGAAGTTGTTCTGGATCGTCGAGGCCATGGGCGTGTCTTCCCTCGGAGAGTCAGTGCAACCGGAGAGCCCCGCGAAAAACTCCTGCGGAACCGAGAACCTTTTCGCTCCCGAACCCGCCCCCGGCTCCGCCGCCGCGGCGGAGAGCCTCGGCGGCGGGCACGGGAACAGGCGTGAGGACGGACGGCACTACTTGATCTCGACCGTGGCGCCCGCTTCGGTGAGCTTCTTCTTGATCTCCTCGGCCTCGGCCTTGGAGACGCCCTCCTTCACGGTCTTGGGGGCTCCATCCACGAGGTCCTTGGCCTCCTTGAGGCCGAGGTTGGTGATCGCGCGCACCTCTTTGATCACGTTGATCTTCTTGTCGCCCGAGGCGGCGAGGACGACCGTGAACTCGGTCTTCTCCTCCGCCTTGGCCGCGCCGGGCGCCGCTCCGCCGGCCGCGGCCGCCACCGCCACCGGGGCAGCCGCGCTCACGCCCCACTTGGTCTCCAGCATCTTCACCAGCTCGGCGGCCTCCAGGATCGTGAGGGCGCTCAAATCGTTCGCGATCTGCTGCAAATCTGCCATGACTGCTCTCCTGCCCCGTCTCTGCGAGGCGAAAAAGTTGAACTCCGTTTACCCGTTCTTCGTTTCCCGAGCCGACCCGAGCTGCACGACCCGCGCGAGCTGCCCCGCCGGCGCAGCCAGCAAGCGCGCGACCGCCACCGCCGGAGCGGCGAGCAGACTCACGATCTTGCCGCGAAGCTCGGGCAGACCCGGCATCGCGGACAGCGAAGCAACCCCGGCCGCGTCGAGCCGCCTGCCGTCGAGGACGCCCGCCTGGATCGAGAGCCGCTCCGCCCGGTCCGGGGGAAGGCCCTTGATGAACCGGGTGAGGATCTTCGCCGGCGTCACCGGATCCGCCACGCTGATCGCCAGCGCGACCGGTCCCTTGAAGTCGTCGGCCAGCGGCGCGAGCGGCGTTCCCTGTGCCGCGCGGCGGGCCAGCGTGTTCTTGATGACCCGGTATTCGACCGCACCTTCCCGGAGCTGCTTACGCAACTCGGTCGCCGTCGCGACGTCGAGCCCGTTCATCCGGGTGACGATGCCGATCACCGCCTTGCCCATCTTCTCGTGCAACTCGGCGACCGTCTTCTCTTTGGCGCCACGCTCCATCGTTCGTTCACCTCCTTCCGGTCTTCCTCGGCCACGGCCTTCTTCACCGAATCCCGTGGCTGCTGCCCTGGCCGATGAAACCGGAGAGACGCCGTCTCGGGCGTCCGTCTCGGCAGGTGGGCCCCGGAGGGTCCATTGTCCGCCACCCAGGCGGGCCTGCTGTCTCAGACCAGGCGATACTTTTCAGACGATGCTCAGTTCCTCTCTCACGCGAGCTGGCCGGCAATCGCGACGGCGTCGAGCTTGACACCCGGACCCATGGTCGTCGATAGGCAAGCGGCCTGGAAGTAGATGCCCTTGGCCGAGGCGGGCTTCGCCTTGAGCACGACCTCGAGGAGGGCGTTGACGTTGTCCCGGAGGTGATCGGCCGGGAAGCTCGCCTTGCCCACCGGGGCGTGCACGATGCCCGCCTTCTCCACACGGAACTCGACCTTCCCGGCCCGCGCCTCCCCCACTGCCTTGGCGACGTCGGCGGTGACCGTGCCGACCTTGGGATTCGGCATCAGGCCGCGAGGCCCGAGCACCTTGCCGAGCTTGCCCACGACACCCATCATGTCCGGCGTCGCGACCACCGTGTCGAAGTCCAAAAACCCATCCTCGACCCGCTTGGCGAGGTCCTCGGCGCCCACGATGTCCGCGCCGGCCTGCTCGGCCTCCTTCGCCTTTTCCCCCTTGGCGAAGACGGCCACCTTCCGGGTCTTGCCGATCCCATGGGGCAGGACGATCGCGCCGCGAACCATCTGGTCGGCGTGCTTGGGATCGACCCCGAGGTTGATAGCGATGTCCACCGTCTCGTCGAAGCGAGTCCCGCGGGCGGCCGCGACCTCCTTCAGGATCGCGACGGCTTCGGCGACCCCATAACGCTTGCGGCGATCGATCTTGGCCGCCGCCGCCTTGTATTTCTTGCCGACGTGCATGTCGCCTCCGTAAAGGGCTAGCCCACGACCTCGATGCCCATGCTCCGCGCCGTACCCTCGATCGACCGGACGGCCGCCTCCAGCGAACCCGCCGTCAGATCGGGGAGCTTGAGCTTCGCGATGTCCTCGACCTGCTTGCGCGTCACCTTCCCGACCTTCTCCTTGCCGCTCTTCGCCGCGCCTTTCTCGACCTTGGCGGCCTTGAGGAGCAGGATGCTCGCGGGCGGGGTCTTGCAGATGAAGGAAAACGATCGGTCGGCGTAGATGGTGATCACGACCGGGACGATCAGGTCCTCCTTCATCTGGGCCTGGGTCGCAGCGTTGAACTCCTTGACGAACTGCATAATGTTGACGCCGTGCTGGCCGAGCGCCGGGCCGACCGGGGGCGCCGGGTTGGCCTTGCCCGCCGGCACCTGGAGCTTCACCTGTCCGATGATCTTCTTCATCGCGCGCTCCTCACGTCTTCTCGACTTGCATGAAGTCCAGCTCCACCGGCGTGGCGCGGCCGAAGATGCTGACGAGCACGCGCAGCCGGCCTTTCTCGGGGTTGACCTCTTCGACCGTACCGTTGAAGTTCGAGAAGGGGCCGTCCGTCACCCGCACTTGGTCGCCTTGCTCGTACTGGACCTTGGGCTTGGGCTTGAGCGTTCCCTCGGACATCTGGCTCGTGAGCCGGACGACCTCCTCGTCGCTCACCGAGGGCGGCGGCGGCAGCTCCTTGGTCCGCGAATCGCCCTTCTGCGCGCCCACGAACCCCGAAACCTTGGGCGTGTTCTCCACGAGGTGCCGGGTCCGGGCGTCCATCTCCATGTTCACGAGGATGTACCCGGGAAAGAACTTGCGCTTGCTCGTGCGCTTCTCCCCCTTGACCATTTCGACGACCTGCTCGACGGGGATCAGGATCTCCCCGAAAGCGTCCTGGAGCCCCGCGAGCTTGATCCGCTCCTCGAGGCTCTTGCGGGCCTTGTTCTCGAAGCCCGAATAGGTCTGAACCACGTACCACTTCTTTGCCATCGAAGGCCTCGAAACCATCGCTGCCGCCGCCATCACCGTCTCACCCGTTCATCCGATCAGTCGCGCGAACCAGGAGAAGGCCGCCGGCAGCCACCCGGTCATCACCTTGGATCCGATCGCATCGAAGAGTCCCAGGGTCATGGCGAACAACGCCGTCGCCACGAGCACCGCCACCGTCTGGGTCTGGGTCTCGCTCCGCGTCGGCCAGGTCGTCTTGGACAACTCCTGGGCGCACTCGAACGCCAACTCGCGGACCCGCGGCCGCAGCCACATCGCCACCGCGAGCGAAATGGCCGCGAGGTAACCCAGGACGAAGGTGAGCGGCCAGTCGAACAGGACGGTCGGGTCGTTCAGGTGGAAGGCGCGGAAGACGAAGTCCGAGAGGACGTTCTCCAGGAAGATCCCGACGACGATCGTCGCCGCGACCCAGAACATCGCCACCATCCTGTTGTTGCTCATCGTCCTCTTCGCCTCGTCGTCTCTCGTCGGTCTTCAGCCGCGCCCGGCGGCAGGCCAGGAGGGATTCGAACCCCCAACCCGCGGTTTTGGAGACCGCTGCTCTACCGTTGGAGCTACTGGCCTTGGATGCCTCGGTGTTCCCGGGTGTCTACTTGGACTCCTTGTGCTCCGTATGCTTGCGGCAGCGCTTGCAGTACTTCGACAGTGCGAGCTTCTCCTGCATCGTCCGCTTGTTCTTGGTCGTGGAGTAGTTCCGCTCGTGACAGGCCGAGCACTCCAGGCTGATAATCGAACGGTTGGCCATGCGTGTCTCCTCGCGTGCCCTCGGTCAGGCCGTGATCTCGGAGACGACGCCGGCGCCGACCGTGCGCCCGCCCTCCCGAATCGCGAACCGCAGCTCCTTCTCCATCGCAATCGGCGTCATCAACTCGACGTCCATCGTGATGTTGTCGCCCGGCATCACCATCTCCACGTTCGCCGGCAGCTCGATCGTCCCCGTCACGTCCGTCGTCCGGAAGTAGAATTGCGGCCGGTACCCCTTGAAGAACGGCGTGTGCCGCCCCCCCTCCTCCTTCGTCAGCACGTACACCCGCGCCTTGAACTTCGTGTGCGGCGTGATCGATCCCGGCTTCGCCAGCACCTGCCCCCTCT
>JAKAPL010000115.1 GCA_021807105.1 Myxococcales bacterium
CGACCGACGAGGCGTGCGTAAAGCACGCCGCAGGAGGAAGGAGCGAGCACGCCCTTCGCAGGCGCGGGATCGGACGCCGCAGCAGCCGGACCGTGAATAAGACGGGTTTAAGCAGGCCGGGACCCCTTCCAACTCCCCTTCTTTCCTTGGGTCCTTGACCAACAACCGGAGACCACGATGGAACACCGAAACCTCGGAGGCTGCGGGCTGCGCGTGTCGCGCTTCTGCCTTGGGACCATGACCTTTGGCGAGTCGCGCACCTTCATGAAGGGGGCGACCTCGAGCGACGAAGAGGCGCGGCGGGTCCTCGACGCGGCGCTCGACGCGGGCGTCGACTTCCTCGACACGGCCAACGTCTACAGCGAGGGGCGGAGCGAGGAGCTGCTCGGAGAGTGGCTCGGCGCGCGCCGGCCGCGGGTCGTCCTCGCGACCAAGTGCCGGATGCCCGCCGGGCCCGGCGAGAACGACCGCGGCCTCTCCCGCCGCCACGTGCTCGCCGCCTGCGAAGCGTCGCTCAGGCGGCTGCGGACGGACTGGATCGACCTCTACCAGGTCCACATGCAGGACACGAGGACGCCCATCGAGGAGACGCTCCGTGCGCTCGACGATCTCGTCCGGTCCGGCAAGGTCCGGTACGCGGGCTGCTCGAACTACACCGGCTGGCGGCTGGCCGAGGCCCTGGGCGCCGCGCAGCGACTCCGGATCGGCGGGTTCGTGTCGCTGCAGATCCAGTGGAGCCTCATCGTCCGCGGGGCCGAGCGCGAGCTGCTCCCGGCGGCGCGCGCCCGCGGGCTCGGGGTGATGGTCTGGAGCCCGCTCGCCCGCGGCTTCCTGTCCGGCAAGTACCGGCGCGCAGAGGCGCCGCCCTCCGGGACGAGACTCGGAGCGTGGAAGGAGCGCTGGGCGACCTTCGACCGGGAGCCGCACTGGAAGATCCTGGATACGGTGCAGGAGGTCGCGGTCAAGAGGCAGGCGCGGCCGGCCGCCGTCGCCCTCGCGTGGCTGCTCGCGAAGCCGGAGTGCACTTCGATCATCGTCGGCGCCCGCAACGCCGCGCAGCTCGCGGAGAACCTCGAGGCGGCGCAGCTCGCGCTCTCCCCCGAGGAGGTCGCCGCCCTCGACCGAGCCTCGACGCCCGAGTGGGGCTACCCCTACGACTTCATCGCCGGGCTGGGCGAGGCCTGGTAGCGGGGCCGGTGCGGCCGCGACCCGCTCTGCCTCATCGCCGCGAAGATCGCCGGCTCCTCGCGCAAGAAGGCGACGCCGATGCCGCCCCCCTTCGCGCCCTTGGCCTCGCGGGTCCAGCGCACGACCGCGGGCGCGTCGCAGGGCTCCCCCCCGGGCGGCTGCCAGCGCAAGGTCAGGAAGGTGCCGGTGGGGAGCCGCTTCGGGGTGGCGAGGAACGCGCCCCCCCGGGAGAAGTCCACCGCCGTCGTCTCCAGGACCTGATCGCCAGCCGCGCCGAGCACCCGGACCTCGCATGGGAGCCGGCCATGCGAGCGGAGGACGGGGCGATGGATCCCTTCGCGCGTCGCGCCCGCGAGCGCACGGGCCACCGCCTGCACCTTGCCCTCCTCGGAGAGGAAGCTGACCCCGAAGCCGGCGGGGGGATCGGTCCGCGTCGCCACGACCGTCCCCTCGATGCGCCAGAGTCGCGGGGGCACGTCGAAGAGGAGCTGCACCGGCTCGCCCCGCGCCGGGAAGGTCCCGCACTCGATGAAGGCCCCCGTCGCCGAGAGATCGAGCGTCCGGCCGGTGAAGAACCTCTCCCCGTGCATCCCCTGCACCTCGACGAGGCAGGAATGGCGGCGCTCGCCCCGCCGATCGTCGTTCGTGGTCGTCATGAGGCCGGCACCCTACCACAAAACTCTGACACGGAGCGTCATCACCCCGAGGACGAGTAGCAGCAGCGTCAGGACGTCGGGCGGTGCGGCCCGGCCGGCGGTGCTCTCCGAGAAGTCACACGTGGGTCCCACGTCGACGGCCGTCGGGCGGCCGGGTGCGGACAGGTTGCCCGCCTCGTCGCGCGCCTGGACGACGTAGCTGCCCGGGAGTCCGGCGATTCCTACGGGCAGGACGAGCGCCGTCCCCCCGTCGCCCAGGACTACCGGGGTCAGCTCGGCGTAGACCGGCGTGAGGCCGCCGTCGGGCGCCGGAGCCGAGACGCTGTAGCGCAGGCTCGCCGGGTCTGCCGTATCGTCGGTCGATGGAGCGATGGCGATCAACTCGACCCGGTCGGCCATGCAATAGGTGAAGTCCGCTGGGTCGGGTGCGTCGTAGGCGGCGAGGACCTTCGGGGCCGACGGGGGCCTCGTGTCCGGCGCGGCGCCGGTCGTGAAGCTCGCGACCTGCGGGCCGCCCGCGAACTGCAAGAGGATCTGGTAGGTCGTGTTGGGCAGGAGCGGCGAGGCGGCGACGCGGTAGCGGGCGTCGAAGTCCCAGGGCGGCGGCGCGGGGACCGTCGGGATCGGGCCTCGCGGCCCCTGCAGGATGGGCGCGGCGAAGTCGAAGACGAGGACGTTCGTGGGGACCACCCCCCCCGCGGCGGGCGCCGGCGCGGCGAGACAGGCGAGTCCGGCCTGCCGGTGCGCGAGCGCGGGAGCGGCCACGACGAGGACGGCCGCCGGCAAGAGCTCACGGGCCCGCATAGCTCACCACCCCCGCGGCCGTCGTCACGAGGACGCGGCGGGGATCCCGAGAGGTATCCACGACGACGTCGATCACGTCGAGGCTGGGCAGATCCGAGGCGCCGCCGGGTTGGTAGAGCCTCCAGGAGCCGGTCGCCGGGTCGAGCCGCCCCAGTCCGCTGTCCGTTCCCACCCAGATCGTGCCGTCGGGATCGAGGGCGATCGACTGGACGGAGAGGGACGGCAGGCCGGTGGCGAGGTCCCACGTCGTGACCTCGTAGGTCTTCGGGTCGAGGCGGCAGAGCCCGTGCACGAGGCTCCCCGCCCAGACGTCGCCCGCGCCATCCACGAAGGCCGAGGTCAAATCCTGCTCTGCCTGGGCGAAGGGCTGCAGAATCGGGTCAAAGGTCGCCGCGAAGTCGGCCGAGGGGCCGGCGTTGAGCCGCGAAAGCTCGAACTGGTCGGCGTCCCAGACGTCGCCCGAGGGGGTTATCGCGACCCCGAGGGTCATCCCGTGGGGATGGACCGGGTGGCGGTGCTCGATCGCGTCGCCGGCCGCGGAGAGGAGCGAAATCCCCTCGTTGGTGCCGATCCAGAACTGGTCGCGCGCAACGTCGTACGCCGCGTAATTCGCCTCGACGATCTCGCCGGTGAGGACGAACGCCTTGGGCGCGCTCTGGATCTGCCCGCCTTCGAGCGTGAGGAGGTCGATCTGCGAACTCCCGGAGGCGAGCTGGGGACCGAAGCCGACGACGGCTTCGCCCGCCTTCCCGCCGGTCGCGCAGGCGACGTCGTCATCGGGGAGACCGGCAGCGGCGTCGAGCGTCGCTGACCCGCCGGACGGCGTGACGACCCGGACGCCGGCTGCGGTCGCAATCCAGACGTTGCCGCCGAGATCCGCGCTCGCCCCCCGCGCGTCGTCGCCCGGGTAGAGCGCGGTGGCGGGGAACGGCGACGGGACGGTCGCGGGCGTGCCGGTGGCGAGGACGCGGGTCACGCCGTGCGGGTAGCCGCAGGCCGCGACGAGGAGCGCAACGAGAGGGACCGGGCGCACGGAGCGGCGACTGTACCGGGGCGTGGAGGGCGGGCGCAACGCTGGACTGGAGTTTCATTTCCGGACGCGGCTGTCGGGAGGGGATCCCCACGTTTGCGAGGACTTGCGCCTGGCACGCCGCCTGCTTGGCACAGGGTTGTCAGTCGCGCTAAACGATGTCAACTCTCGGAGGAACGATCCATGCCCTACCTCATCTTTTACCGGCGCGGCCAGGAGCTGATGCGCGTTGGGCTCGACCGTGACGAGGTGACCGTTGGTCGTTCGGCCAAGGCCGGCGTCGTCGTGCCGGATTCGACCGTCGCGCCCGTGCAGGCGGCGCTCGTGCGGGAGGGAGAGAGCTGGCGAATCGTCGACCGCTCTGGGAAGGGGACGATGGTCGACGGCCGGTCGCTGACGAGCGGACCTCTCGATGAGGGCAACGACATCACGTTCGGCGCGTTCCGGGCCACGTTCCGGCGGGAGCTGCCCGACGACGGAGAGGGCAGCGCCGAGGCGGAGACGATCGCCGACGGCACGGCCGAGGCGCCTGCCCTGCCCCGCGAGCTGTGGCTCCTCGCGCAGGAGGTGGACGGCGGGCGGCAGGTCCAGGTGAAGCTCGGGAGCGAGGCGATCGTCGGCTCTTCCGCGGCGTGCTCCCTGTGCCTCTCGCATCCGACGGTCTCCGCGCGCCACGCCCGCGTCGGCCGGCAGGAGGGCCGGCTCGTGCTCCAGGATCTCGGCAGCACGAACGGGGTCCGCGTGAACGGCATGCGGGTCTACGAGGCCGAGCTGTCGATCGGCGCGCGGGTGCGCATCGGCGTCTTCGACGTCTGGGTAGCCGGGAGCCGCCCGGCGGCGGAGCCCGTCGTCGCCCACTTCGAGGGGATCATCAGCGCCGACCCGACGATGAAGTCCATCTGTGCCCAGATCGACCGGGTGGCCGCGAGCAACGCGCCGGTCATCGTGTTCGGTGAGACCGGAACGGGCAAGGAGCTGATCGCGCGCGCCATCCACCGCCGCAGCGCGCGATCGGGTTGCTCGCTGATCCCCATCAATTGCGGGGCGATCGCCCACGAACTGATGGAGACGGAGCTGTTCGGCCACGAGAAAGGCGCCTTCACCGGTGCGGGCACGGCGCGAAAGGGCGCGCTCGCCGAGGCGGACGGCGGGACGATTTTCCTCGACGAGATCGGCGAGCTGCCGGTGGACCTTCAGCCCAAGCTCCTGCGCGCGGTCGAGCTCGGCGAGGTCAAGCCCGTCGGCGCCTCGCGCCCCTCGGCGGTCGATGTGCGCTACGTCTGCGCGACCCACCGCAATCTCGCGGCCGAGGTCCGGACCAAGGGCTTCCGCGAGGATCTGTACTACCGGCTCGCGGTCGCGACCCTCCACCTGCCGCCGCTGCGCCAGCGCCGCAACGACCTGATGGCCCTCTGGAATCATTTCATGCGGACCCTCTCGCCGCCGGGCATGGTCCCCACGCTCTCCGACGAGGCGCACGCGTTGCTCGAAGGTCACTCGTGGCCGGGCAACGTCCGTGAGCTGCGCAATGTCGCCCAGCGCGCCCTACTCGTCGCCGAGGGGCCAACCTTGCGCTCCGGGGACATCCGGTTCGACCCCCGTTGGGCCACCCGGCCGCTCGGCGAGAACGTAGTCGACCCCTGCTTGATGACCCTCGACGAGGTCGAGAAGCGATCCATCGAGATCGTGCTCGCCAGCGTGGGCGGCAACAAGAACCAGGCGGCCAAGCAGCTCGGCATCGCCCGCTCGACGCTCTTCAAGAAGATCGGCGACTATGGCCTCGGCAAGGCGGGCGACGAGCGCGAAGACGCTTAGCCCGTCTTCATAGGTAGGATCGTGTAAGTCCTTGAAGTTCGATAGTTTTTTGACCTGCAAGGTTTTGGGGATGTGGCAGGAGGAGCCAACCGGTAGAGTGTTTGGTCGCCAGACACAGACACG
>JAKAPL010000057.1 GCA_021807105.1 Myxococcales bacterium
GGCAGCCGGCGAGGTGGCCGGCAAGAAGCCTGCACGGGGAGCGAGCGGCGGGAAGCGGGCGCGGGGCGTCCGCGTTGGGCGCCGGGGGTCTTGCTCCGGGTAGGGGCGAGCAGAGCGGAGTTATGGCCTGCCGCTGCTCGTTGTCTTTGCCGCGGCGGGGCGGTAGCTTGCCGCCGTGCTCCGGCGTTCGGCCTTTCTCGTCGCTCTGTTCGAGGTGGCCTCGTGCGGCCGGTGCGGGGAGAAGAAGCCGCCCGAGACCTTGGGTGCGTTGCTGCCGTCGACGGCGCGGGCCGTCGTCGTCGTGCCCTCCCTCGCGAGGGCGTTCCTGGCCGCCCGGGGGCTCGCCTCCGCGCTCGCGCGCTTCCCGGGGGGCGATGCCGTGGGCCAGAAGCTCGACGCGGCCGCCGCCTCCCTGGGCTTCGATCCCGGATCGGCCGGCGCGCTCTCGGCGGTGGGGATCGCCGCCGATCGGCCGGCGGCGCTCGTCGCCGAGCGAGACGGCGTCTCTCTCCTGTTGCCGGTCGCGGACCGCGGCCGGCTCGTTCAGGCGATCGCACGCCTCGCGGTGGACCGGGCTGGCGCTGGCCACGCCGAGGAGCGGCGCGTCCCGGGCGGCGAGCTGCGGCTGTTCACGGGCGGGCGCGCGCCGGTCGCGCTGGGCCTGCGCGGCGACTGGGCGCTGCTCTCCGAGGACCCCGACCTCGTCCGCCGGGGCCTCACCCGCGACCGGAAGGCCAGCCTCGCGGGCGACGAGAGGGTCCAGGCCGGCCTGCACCGGCTCGGCGTCGCCTGGGACGCCTGGGCGCTCGTTCCGGCGGGCTCCGACCTGCTCGACCGGACGCTGCTGCCGAAGCAGCCGTGGTTCGCGGCCACGAGCTTCTCGCGACGGCGGCTCCTGCTGCGGGTCCTCTCGCCCCTCACGGTGGGGGAGGGCGCCGGCCTGGCCGCGTTCTCGCTGCCGGCGGGGCAGGACCTCGTCCCGCTGCTCTCGCCGGACGACGTGCTGGTCTTCCGGATCGGCGGAGAGCTCTCCGGGCTCGCGGGGATGCTCGCCGAGGCGCTCCCGATCGCCCCGGCGCTCGCGGCGGCCGGCCTCGATCTGCGCCGCGACCTGCTCTTCAACCTGCGCCCGGGGATCACGCTCGGCGCCGGGATCGCGCCGGGAATCCAACTGTCCGCGATTTCGTCCGGCGGCTCCGACCCCGAAGACGCGGCCTCCCTGATGACCATCGACGCGTTCGTCCGGGTGCGCGAGGTGGCCAAGGCGAAGGCGGCGCTGCAGAGGCTTTGCGCCGCGGCGCCGCTGGCGGGAGGGCGGGTGGTGCTCGGCGCGATCGCGGGTCACCCCGTGGCGACGTTCGAGGACGAAAAACAGCGGCGGATGAGCGTGGCCCTGGTCGGGGATACGCTGGCCTTCGCCGAGGGCGAGGGAGCGATGGCCGCGGCGCTGGCCCGGATCGACGGCAAGGGGGCGCGGTACCAGGCGTCGCGACTCCTCGAGCGCGCCCTGCTCGGCCACGTTTCCGACGGGGCGGCGCTGGACACCGACGCCTTGCGCGCGGCCGTCGAGCGGATCCCGGAGGCCGCCTATGGAGGACTCGAGGGGCTCACGCTGCGCGCGATCGTGGGGAGCTTCCTCGCCCCGCTCGCCCATGTCGGGCCGCTCGTCGTGACCGCCGACATCTCGGCCGACGCGGCCGTGGCCGACGCCGAGGTCGAGCTCCGGTAGCGTGGAAGCCCGCGTCCTCGAGGCGGTCGGAATCGGCAAGCTCCACGCGGATGGCGGCCGGCGCGTCCGGGCGCTCGACGGGGCGTCCCTCTCCGTCGCGCCGGGCGAGCTGGTCGTGATCGCGGGGCGCAGCGGGGCGGGCAAGAGCACGCTCCTGTCGATCCTCGGCGGCCTGGATGCGCGCTACGAGGGCGAGGTCCGCGTCGAGGGGGTGCGCCTGTCCGACCTCGACGAGAGGGGGCGCGCACGGCTGCGGGCGAGGAGTCTCGGCTTCGTGTTTCAGGGGCGGCAGCTCTTCCCGCGCCGGACGGTGCTCGAGAACGTGATGTTGCCGGGGCTCTTCGCGCCGGGGGCGGGGGAGGCGCGGGCGCGGGAACTGCTCGAGCGGGTCGGCCTCGGGCCGCTCGCGGGCGCGCGCGCCGGGGGGCTCTCGGGCGGCGAGAGCCAGCGGGTCGCGATCGCCCGCGCGCTCTTCTTGGGGCCGCGGCTTCTCCTGTGCGACGAGCCCACCGGGAACCTCGACGAAGAGAGCGCGGTCGAAATCGCCGCGCTGTTTCGCCGGCTCGCGCGCGAAGGATCGCTCGCGGTGGTGGTCGCGAGCCACGACCCGGAGCTCTGGGAGGGGGCGAGCCGGCGGCTCACGCTGGTGGACGGACGGCTCGTCGAATCGCCGGGGCCGCTCACCCCGGGCCTCCCCTCCGGCAGGGGAGAGGGCGAGGGGGCCCCGGGGATGGGAGCGCCCCCGGCGCCGGCGCGGCGGGGTCGCGATTTGTCGTTCCGGCTGGCGCGCTTCGCGATCGGAGACCTGTCGCGGGACCTCGCGGGGGCTCTGCTGCTCGGGCTGGCGATCGCCGCGGGCGCGGGGGGGCTCTTCTTCTTCGGCGGCCTCGGGCGGGGCGCGGCGCGGGCCGTGCGGCGGATCTTCCCCGACGCCGATCGGACGATCGAGATCGTCCCGCCCGCGCTGCGGCTGGGCGGGCTCTTCACGACCCCCCTGGACGACGCCGCGGTGGCGCGGCTGCGGGCGCTGCCGGGCGTCGCCGCGGTCGAGCGGCAGATGCTCCTGCGGGTGCCGGCCAGCTCGACGTTCCGCGGGGCGTTCTTCGGCGCGCCGCTCGACGTGTCCTTCGAGGTCGCCGCGGTGGGCGTCGACCGCGGGCTCATCGCCCCCGACCTGCCGGGGGGGGCGCGCTGGGAGGCGCCGGCGGGTGGTCCCGTGCCCGCCTGCATCTCGGATCGGCTGCTCGCGCTCTACGACACGGTGTTCGCCCCGAGCCGGGGGCTGCCGAGCCTCTCGCCCTCGGCCGTGCGCGGCTTCGTCCTGCCGGTCACGGTCGGCCGTTCGCTCGTCGGCCCGGCGGCGGGGCCCGTCGCGGAGGTGGCCGCGCGGGTCGATTGCGTTTCGCCGCGCGCGATGCTCGCCGGCCTGACGGTGCCGCTGCCCCTCGTGCGCGAGTGGAACCGCGCCGCGGGACGGGACGCGGCGACGTACAGCTCGGTCGCGCTGACCGCCAGGAGCGCGGACCTCGTGCCGGGCCTCTGCGCGGCCGTCGAGCGGCTGGGACTCGCCGTGGACCCCGAGTCCGGCCGGATCGGGAAGGTCGCGGGCGAGGCAGTCGCCCTCGCGACCCTCGTCTTCTCCGCCCTCGCGCTCCTCGCCGCTGGCCTCGCCGCGGCCGCGATCGGGCAGGTGTTCATGCTCTCCGTCCGCGTGCGCCGGCGGGAGATCGGCCTCCTGCGGGCGCTCGGGGCGGCGCCGGGAGGCGCGGCGGCGTTCGTGCTCTGGCAGGCGGCCGCGGTCGGGCTCTCGGGGGGCGTCGCCGGAGTCGCCCTCGCGGCGGCGGCGGCGCGGGCGGCCGACCGGCTCTTCGCTGCGATGCTGCCCGCCTTCCCGGGCCGTCCGGAGACGCTGTTCGCGTTCTCGCCGGTTCTCGTCGCCGCTGCGCTCTCGCTCTCGCTCGGCGCGGCGCTCGCCGGCGCGGCGGCCCCCGCCCGGGCGGCGGCGCGCCTCTCGCCGGCGCGCGCCCTCGCGCAATGAGGGTTTGACGGGCCCGGAGAAGAACCGCTATTCCTGACGATCGTGGGCTCTTCCCTCCCCATGTCCGGCGAGGTCATCCGCTTCGGCAAGTACGATCTGCTGGAGCGCGTCAACGTCGGCGGGATGGCCGAGGTCTGGCGGGCGCGGGTGCGTGGGATCGAGGGGTTCGAGAAGGCGTTCGCGATCAAGCGAATCCTCGCGACCATCGCCGAGGACGCCGAGTTCGTCGCGATGTTCATCGACGAGGCGAAGATCGCCGGCCAGCTCACCCACGCGAACATCGCCCAGATCCACGACCTCGGCATCATCGACGGCAGCTACTTCATCGCCATGGAGTTCGTCGCCGGGCGCGACCTGCGGGCGCTCTTCGACCGGGCGCGAAAGCGGAAGGAATTCGTGCCCGTGCCGCTCGCCTGCTACTGCGTCTCCCGGGTCTGCGACGCGCTCGACTACGCTCACAGCAAGAAGGACGCCCAGGGGCACGACCTCCACATCGTCCACCGCGACGTCTCGCCGCAGAACGTGCTCGTCTCGTTCGAGGGCGAGGTCAAGCTGATCGACTTCGGCATCGCCAAGGCCGCGAGCAAGGCCACCCAGACGCAGGCCGGGATCCTCAAGGGCAAGTTCGCGTACATGTCGCCGGAGCAGGTCCAGGGGCTGCCGCTCGATGGCCGGTCGGACATCTTCGCGCTCGGGACGGTGCTCTACGAGCTTCTGGCCGGGGTCCGGCTCTTCCCCGGGGAGAACGACTTCGGGACGCTCGAGAACGTGCGGCGGATGCGGATCCAGCCTCCGTCGGTCTTGAACGACAAGCTGCCCCGAGCGCTCGACTCGATCGTCCTGAAGGCGCTCGCGCGCGACCTCGATCAGCGGTACCGCACCGCCGCGGAGCTTGGGGCGGATCTCCAGCGCTTCCTCGCGCTGCAGGCGACGGTCTTCGGCCCGCGCGATCTCGCCGCTTACATGCGCAGCACGTTCGCCGAGGACGTGGCGAAGGAGCGGAGCAAGGCCGCGCAGCGCGCCGCGCCGCCGCCCCCGGCGATGGCCCCCGCGAAGCCGGAGGGAGCCGCGGCGACGCCGATCCCGGAGTCACCGACCACCCTCCGGCCGCTGCCCGCTCCTCCGGAGCCGGCGATCGAGGCGGCGACGACCCTGCGGCCCTTCCCGGCGCCCGTGCCCGCAGCCGGGGCGCTGGAGGTCGTCGCTGCGGCCCCCGCCGGCCGGGAGACGCCCGCGACGATGGGCCGAGGGCGGGCTCGCTCGTGGCTCGTCGCGTTGCTCGCGGCCCTGGCGGGGGCAGCCGTCGTCGTCGGCGCGGCCCTCTACGTAAGGGGCCGCCCCGTGCTCCCACCCCGCGCCCCGCGGGTCGTGACCGGCGGGCACTAGGAGGCTGGTGTGAAATGGCTGCCTACTGCGAAAGTCGATCCCTTCGCTGCGACGGGCGGCCTCGTCGCTTCGCTGCAAAACGTACTGTAACGAGTACGTCTCCGCTCTTCACTCCTCGGACGCCCGTCTCGCTTCGGTCTCGGCGCTCTCGCGACGGCACCCATTGGACATTAGCCTCCTAGTTGGCGTAACCGCCCCCGCACCCCGCGCCGCTGCCGCCGGGGCCGTAGCAGTTCCCGCCCCCCGCCTCCATGATCTCCATCGTCGCGACGGCGTCGACGACCTCGGGGACGCCGCCGTCGAAGCCGCTCACGTCGGAGTCATCGGGGAGCATGCACTCCGCGCGGATGAAGAAGGACATGTTCTCATCGGTGTACGGATCGAGCGTGCCGCTCGGCAGCTCGTCGATGTCGTCGACCAGGTTGATGCGGTAGATCGGGCAGGGTGGGCTCCCGCAGTAAGTGAGCGACGAGTCGAGCCGGCAGACCGACTGGCCCAGGCCGCCACCGAGCCCGTAGAAGGACACCCCTCCGAGCGTCGTCTCGCTCATCGACGGGAAGCTGCACAGGTCCTTCGCCCTGAAATCGTCCGGGTTCGCCGGATCGGCGAGCAGGCCCATCCCTTTCGGCATGCCGGAGAGGAGCGCCGCGGGGATCCCGCCGTTGTTCAGGGCGATCTCCGAGAGGACCCAGGCGCGCCCCAGGTTCAGCCCCTCCTCCGCGCAGTACTGGCCGCGCTCCCCGCGCCGGTACTGGCCGCTGCGGCGCGTGACGTGGTCCATGAGCAGCATGACCATCTGGCCGACCACGAGCAGGCCCAGGATGACGAACAGCACGAGCAGCATGGCCACGCCCGGATGTCTCCGACGATGCGTCAAGTCTTCTCCCTAATAGCTGCTCGCGATGACCAGGTTGCGGACCGAGACCTCCGTCGAAATCTCCCGGTACTGCGCCCCGTCGATCGTGGTGAACCCAATGAAGTTCCCGCCGGGGGACCAGGACCAGTTCTGCGCCTCCAGGTTTCCGTTCACGAGATCCTGGCCGGCCGGCTGGATGACGAACGGGGCGGCCGTCGCGGTCGAGCTCTTGAGCGCGGTCTGCGTCCTCGCGTTCTGCGCGTTCGTCCGCCGGACGAGCAGGCTCACGCGCACGGAGCGCATGTAGGGAAAGTGTTGGTCCGGGAAGCAGACCGCCGCGGACATGCCCGGCGGCGGCGAGCTCGACAGGCAGGCGTTGTAGGTCGTGTCCGGGGCAGGCGGCGTCGTGTTGTTGTTGGGCTGGGGCCAGTAGGTCTCCTGATAGCCGCCCGAGCTGACGTACTGGAGCTGTCCGTTGCCCAGCGGGTCGTAACCGAACTCGACCTGCATGTCGACGACGCCCTTGACGAGGACGGTGGAGGAGAGGACCGCGAAGTACGGGGCCGTCGCGATGGGCAGGAGCACCGAGCGCACCAGGTTGCCCCCCACGATGCTCGCCCCATTGGCGGGCGGGGAGGCGCCGTTCGCGTCCACCGGCGCGACGGCGTACTGGACGATGCGGGCCGGCAGCGCCACCGGGGTCCCCACTCCGAGGTTCGCGAAGGGGTTCGTGGACGAGGCCTGGAGCGTCAGCGTCGTGTAGGCCCAGGAGGCGGCGAAGCTGTCGGTGACGTTCGGGAAGGGGTTGGCCACGAGCGGGGCCACGAACGAGCCGCCGCAGTACGTGCCGGTGCAGAGGAGCACCGGACCGGTGGTCCCCGAGAGGAGCAGCATCGGGTTCGTCGAGAGGGACTGGAGCGCCCCGGTGTCGAAGCCATCGGCGGCCGCCTGCGAGAACGCGAGCTGCACATCCACGGGCGTGCCCGGCGCGTAGCTGATCGGCAGGTTCGATGCGAAGAACGCGTTCGACGCGTCGGTGGTGACCATGACCAGGTCGTCGGGGCAGAAGGAGGCTCCCGCCGCGGGCTCGGTCTGATTGGGGCCGACCGTGAGCTGGAATCCGCCAGCCGCCGGTCCGCCGCCCATGCAAAAGGCGGTCGGGGCCCAGACGGTCGCGCCCGGCTGCACGCTGGGCAGCATGCCGGCGATCGGGGAGGACGACCGGAAGATCGGCGGCAGGCAGGCGGCGTGTCCGCCGAAGTGGCCGTCGATCGGATCGAACGGGATCGTTCCGGTCGCGCAGGCGGGGTTGGCGCCACCGGCGATCATCGCGGAGCTGATCCCCGGCGCGGCGCCGCGAAGGTCGTTGCCAATCAGGCGGATGGTCTCGCGGGCTGAATCGGTGGCGTCGCTCGCCTGCTGCTGCGTGTTCATCAGCTTGATCTGGGCCACGTACGCGATCATCGCGACCGCGGTCACCGCGGCGAGCAGCCCGCCGGCGATCGTGACCTCGATGAGCGTGAAGCCGTGCCTGCTCTCGTCCGCGACGCGCATTCACTGGGCTCGGATGAAGTTCGCGTAGACGTGGTTCGTGAAGTTCAGTCCGTACTGGCCGTTTCCGTCGTAGGAGTCCTGGAAGAGCTGCGTCGGGTTGGCGGCGAGGGCCAGGTGATCCGCGGGGTCCTCCATCGGCCAGCTCACCTCGGCCTGGACGAAGCAGAGCACCCCCTGGCCGCCGTTGACGGTGTCGCCCGCCCGCAGTTCGACGGGCTGGCTGGGACCACAGAGGCCGGCGCTGATGATCAGCGGCTGGTCGAGCTTCGCGGTCGAGACGCAGCAGGTCCAGGTCCGCAGGATGAAAGAGGCGGGGAGGGGAGCCGTATTGCAAGGGATGGGGCGATCGGCGATCACGTCGTCGGACATCGGGTAGCAGAGCACCGCGTTGGGCTGGTACTGCGACGTGGCGGTGGGCTGGAGGAACATGGCGTCTGGGACGGCGTTCGTACCCCGGATGTCGTACTGGTCGGCGAGGCCCAGGTTCCCGGTCACGAGCGGGATCGCGGCCTTCGCGTCCAGCGCCTGCTGGAGGAGGAACCAGGCGGTGTCCCGGTCGCGGGTCCCCCGGTTGGCGCTGGCGAGCCCTCCGATCATGGCGATGCTGCCGACGAGGCCGATCACCAGCAGGAGCGAAGCAATCAGCAGTTCGACGAGGCTGAAGCCCCGGTCCGCGGGTCGCCGCGGGGTCACTGCGGCGTCCTCGGCTGGTGGCGCAGCCACCACTGTTGCAGGACGACCCGCTGGTAGAAGGCTACCGCCGAGTTGTTCGCCTGCACGGAGATCGAGCCGAGGCCCGTCGTCGAAGAGCTGAAGACCTGGTAGGTCGTCGTCGAGAGGCCGCTGTTGGGCGCCGAAGTCTGGGCCGCGGCGAGGCCCGACCCGACCTTGCCGACGTTGGTCGCGAGATCCGCGGTCTGCTCCGTGGAGAGGCAGATGCCGCAGCCGCCCGGGGTCGCCGCCGTGCAGTTGGCCGCGCCGAGCGCCTCGATGTTCCCGGACCCCTGTTGCTGGGGCAGATCGCCGCCGACGCCGGTCAGGTTGCCGGTGCTCGTCGTGAAGAGGACGTCCTGGCCCAGGACCAGCGGCTGCCCGAACACCCGACCCTCGCACTGGCTGCTGCTCGGAGAGATCCCACCCTCGCAGGTGGCGACCTCGAGCGGCATGCAGGCATCGCCCTGGATGGGCATCGGCGCGGCGGCGCTGTCGTTGGTCCCCGCCTGGCACGAGCCGAGCGAGGTCGCCGTGCAACCCGAGAGGTTGTCGTTCGATGGCGCGATGTCGAGAGCCACGACGATCGAGGCCGGCGGGCCCCAGTCGACGCCGCCGGTGGCCAGGAGCACGACCGGGTCGGTGAAGCCCTGGCAGGTGCCGGGTGGGAGGAAGGCGGCCGGATTGGCGAACGCGGCCGACTGCGTGAGCGACCCGTTCTGGGCCGTCGCCGCGAGCGCGGTCGCGAAGCCGCCGCCCGTACAACCCGTGAAGTCCGCTCCCCCCGCGCGGTAGCGCTGAATGTCGAAGAGCGGGAAGGCCGCGGCCGGGTTGCCGCCGTAAGCGATCGTCCGATACGACGCGAGCGTGCCTGGGAAGAGGCCCCAGACCTGTCCGTCGAGATCGGGGACGACGAGCATCTCGGTCTGCGGCTGGCCGTCCAGGGTGACGCCCAGCGCCGGCGCCGGGGTGTCGTTGTTCCCGTTCGATCGGTAGATGCCCGGACCTTTCGTGAAGTAGCGTTCGGTGAAGTGCTCGACGACGGTGGTGGGCGTCCCGTTCACCGCGGTCGTCTGCGTTCGTGGCACCCCGGTCGCGCTGTCGAAGGCGTAGACCACTTCGCCCTCGGGCCCGAACAGGCCCGCGCCCGGGGCGGTGAAGTCCTTGGGGTTGCCGCCCGTCGTGGCCGGCGGCAGCGTGATCGCGCGGCCGTAACCGTCCGTCAGAGCGCCCTGACCGGCCACGTAGGTCACGTTCTGCTCGCTTCCCGATCCGAGGAGCTGACCCATGAACACCGACTGGCTCGGACCGAGGTAGTGGTTGAAGGTGCCCGGTGGCGTGAAGGAGGGCGTGGGTTGGGGGAGCGCGCTCGCGGGGAACCCGGGCCCTTCATGCGTGACGTCGTCCGTGTACGCGCCGTTGCTCTGTCCAGGCCAGAGGTAGGGCGTGTTCGACGGGCCGCTCGCCGTCGCCCGGAGCTGCGGCCTCATCTCATAGCTGTCCAGCGGGTCGCCGTCCTCCCAGAGCACGATGCGGACGTTGTTCACATAGGACTGGCTGGTCATCGCGGCGGGGTTGCAGCCGGCGACGCGGACCGGGGCCATCGGATCGGTCACGTCGAGGGCGAAGACGTGGTTGCCGCCCACCCCCTCGGTCTCGGTCAAAATCGTGTGCCACTGCGGGCCGCGGCCGTCGCCCAGATCGGCGAGCACGTCCTTGACCACCGGGACGCCGTCCACGAAGAGGCTCTGGGCGCAGGTCCCGTTGGTCCGCAGGCCCGGGAGCTGCTGGTTGGGCATGAACGCCCAGATCTCCTGGCCCGGGACGTAGTTCTTCGCGCACGCGTCGGTCGAGCCTGGCGGCCCGTCGTCGATGAAGATGGCGTGCAGCATGCCGTCCGCGGCCCCGACGTAGGCGACGGTCGGACGGCCATGGGCGTCGTAGGTCGGCGCGGCGGGGCCGGAAACCGTCGGGTCCTTGAGGTAGGTCTCGGGCAGGGATGCCGGAGGAGGGCCGACGATCACCGGCGTCGAGTGATCCACGCCGCCGAGCGACGGGAAGCAGAGTTGCCGGAAGTTCGCCGGCGAGTTGGCCTGCCCTACCCCGCAGTCGCCGCCGCCCACGCCCTGGCCGTGGTTCCCGTTGCAGCCCTTGGTGCAGTCCTGAGCGCACTTGCCGATGTCGAAGTTGCCCGCCTTGCAGTTGAACGGCGGCACGACCGACTGCGCGTCGCACTGCGAGTAGCACTGCCCCCAGCACTTGTCGAGGCACTGGACCTGCGGCGTCCCGGCGCCGAAGCAGCTATCGGTGAGGAGCGGCGTGCACCCCCCTCCCCCGGTCTCGTTGACCACGTCATAGAGCAGCCCTCCGACGTCGCTCCCCTTGCAGCTCGTCGCGTCAGAGCAGGTCCCGTTGGTCACCGAGGTGATCGGAGGCCGGACGCTGTTCAGGTTGGAGCCGACCCCGCAGCCGTCGCACGCGAGCGGGCCGACGACGCAGTGGACGCCGTCGGGGCAGGCGACGTTCGCGGAGCTGCCGCAGGTGGTGGGGAAGAGCGCGCACGAGAGTCCCTGGTAGGCGGCGTTCTGCGGGTTGAGCCAGACGGGCCGGACGCCCACGCCGGAGCCGAGTGGCTGATAGAGGTGCGTAAACAGGACGCGGTGGGAGACCGCCTGGGTCGGGTCGGAGTTCGTGAGCAGCGACCAGTTCAGGTTGGCGGGGTCGGCCCCCGAGCTGTCCCAGAAGTCCCAGTTGTTCTTGACCACGCCGGGCCCCGCGTAGTTCGTGGTGTTCGAGCCCTGGCCGGTCACCGCCGACTCGCAGCCCGCCTGTCCGTTGTTCAGCGTGCCGGAGCCCGTCAGCGTCAGGCACGAGCGGGTGTCCTCGAGGTCGTACTGCCGGAAGTGGCCCATCGTCTCCGGGAAGGCCCAGGTCGCGAGGTCCTGCGCCGAGTTATTGAACGACGTGCTGACGCCCGGCGGGAGGGTCCGGGCGACGAACGTCCCCTGGAACAGATACTCACCCGGCTGGACGAGCGTCCCCGTGTGGAAGCCCAACGAGGTCGTCGGCTCGAAGGCCGCGCTGGACGAGCGGGCCATCTCCGCCGAGGTCGGCACGAAACCCAGGTTGAGCATGGACGACCAGAGCATCCGCAGCCCGTCCGGCCGGCCATCGTAGCTGTCGCCCGCGAGGTAGACCACGGTCCCCGACTCGCCGTTGTTGCCGCTGTTGTGGTTCTTGACCCAGTAGTCGCCGTAGTACGGGCCGCTGTTCGGGGAGGTCTCCGCGCTGTTCCAGCCGCCTCGGTTCGCGGGGAGGCCCCGGATCAACGGCAGGGTGTCGCCGTAGGCATACCCCATGCTGGATTCGTACCCCTGGTTCCAGCTCTCGGTCGCGCCGAAGATCCCCTCGAAATAGAAGTCGCCGATCTGGAGCATCGGGTCGTACAGGTTCGCGTATGGGAGCCCCTGGACGTTCGGATAGGCAGGCGGCGCGTACTCCACGATGTGCAGGGCGAGGTTGGTGCACTGCCAGATCACGGAGCCCGATCCCGAGGTCTGGGTCACCGTCGCGTCGAGCGTCGTCGGCCAGGCGGGCTCGTCCCCGCCCGTGGCCGTCCCGCTGATCGCCGTATAGACGAACCCGTTGGGCGTCGACGGCCGGACCTGGTTGCCCGTGGTGTACGTGGTCTCGGAGTTCCACGCCGGCGGATCGCCGGGGTCCTGCCCTCCGCCGCCGTTGACCTGGAACGTCAGCCGGCTCGACGGATCGATCGGGCCGCCCCCGGGCGCCTGGGGAAGCAACAAGACCGCCTGGTTGCTCGGGCTGGACGTCCCGGCGGGCCCGTCGGACGGAGAAACCTGAGGCCCAGCCCAACCCATCCCCGAGTAGCTGGGCGTCCCCGCCGAGACCGCTCCATAGGGTCCGGTGGTCGTGTTGCTCGTAGTGTAACTGCAGAGGTCCGCGGTGCTGCCCTGGTTGTCGCAGACGTCGACCGGCACGTCGATGCAGTCATCCGTCAGGTTGGAGTCGCCCGAGAGCACCGGCGGGGGGAGCCCCCCCTGCGTCGTCTCGTTGTTGACGGCGTAGAAGGTCTGGCTCGGGTAGTAGTCCGAGAGCCCATTGTTGTTGGGCTGCCACTCGCTCATGAAGTGGGTGATCTGCTGGTTGATGCCCCACTCGCCGAGCAGGTAACGCATGGTGACGTCCTCGAGTGAGGCGGCGCCGACGCACTCGGCGAGGAGGTTGCCGCCCTTCCAGACGTACGTCTGGAGCGCGTTCAAGGTCATCTGGACGAGCTGCGGACAGTACGGATCATAGCCGTCGGTGCCGGTGTCCATGAGGCTGCACTTCGTCCCTGGGTTGGCTGTCTGTCCCGGCTGGACGGGCTTGGCGGGGAAGTTCGGCGAGTCCAGCAGGTCCCAGCCGTAGACCGGGTTGTTCGGACAGCCGTCGCCGCCGGAACCGGGCGGGCATGAGCTCGCGGAGGCGAGCGGGCAGCCGCGGGTGGTCGGGCCGCTGCACAGGTAGGCGTCCCAGTGGGGGACCCAGACCTCCTGATAAGCCGGCGCCCCGCAGCCCGGGTTGCCCGAGGAGTCGGTCCCGAGGATGCCCTGGAGTGCCCGCGGCTCGGGCGCGATCACGTCGAGGACCTGGCCGTAGGGGCCGCCGTAGGGCGCCACCTGGGCAGGGGGAACATCCGTGTCCGCGTTGGCGTCCACGAAGTCTGCGAGGGTCGGGTCGCTCGTCACCAGCCCTTCCGCGCAGGTCACCTGGAGCGTTGACGGTTCGTGGTTGTTGATTCCGCCCGTCGTGGGGTAGGGGTAATGGTTTGGGTCGAAGAAGAGGTCGTCGTAGCCGGCCGGCTGACCGCCGCCGTTGGGGTTCGATTGCAAGCCCGTCGAGGAGAACCAGGTTCCCGGCGGCCCCTTGCACGGGCCGAAGGTGAGGCCCGCCTCCTCCATGTAGAACCGGAAGGTGTTCAGGTGCACAGGATCGGTCATCCCGAGCAGCGCGATGGGAGCCATCGGCGTGGTGAAGACCTTCCCGACCGGAGCCATGAACGACACCTGGGCCTGGTGGACGTTGACGGTCGCAAAGGTGATCGCGTTCTGCGAGGTCGGCCCCGAGAAGGAGGTCGAGAAGTGGTTGGCGCCGAGGGTCCCCGCCCAGGGGTCGACGTACCCGTTCGGGTTGAGCGGGTCCCATGTCGTGTAGGGGCACATGCAGGGATCCATGCACGGCCAGATGATGCTGTGCGCGCCGACGTCGAGGCTGTACGCCTGCGCGGGATAGTACGGGACCATCGCGCTCGGCGTGTAGTCGGACCAGTGGAGCGGGTGATGGCCGGGGTCGTAGAACTGGTTCTGGGCGCCGTACGCGGGGAGGGCGCTGCCTCCGTTGTCGAGATAAGTCCAGGGGTTCGTGTAGGGGCGCACCAGGCTCGGCGCGAGCGACCCCAGGTCGTTCGGGCCCGGGCCGAGGGCGATGCTGCCGTTCTGGTAGTAGACGTTTTGGGCGTTCGGCAGGAGCGGCCCGGCGCCGTTCGTCGCCGCGGGCGGCGCGGCAAAGTACCAGGCCATGACGTCGCGCGCGGTGGCAGCGTCCTTTGCGTCGATCACGAACGGCCCACCCCGGTACTCGATCTGTGACACGTGGCCGCCGTTGTTGAGCAGCGGGATGACGCCCGTGTTGGGGTGGGTGCCGCTGCCCCCCGCGCACTGGGAGGGGAATCCGGGCTGCCCTGTGGCGCTGGGCGGCGGGTTCATCGGATGGAGGCTGTCGAGGCCGCAGTAGCTTGCTGGAAGCGAGGGGTCCACGAGCATCACCGCGTCGCTATTGCCGCTGCACGCGCCGATCGTCAGATCGGGGCTATCCACCCCCTTGCCCGCGGTGTCCTTCTGGGGGTCGATGATCCAGTACACCGGCACCCCTGCCTTGAGCAGCAGCCAGATGAGCCCGTAAGCCCTCCGCGCCCCGTTGCCCATGACCGAGTTGGAGGCGGAGCTGCCCGCGCAGGCGCTCGAGTCGAGGTTGCTCGCGCCGCTGCCGCCGTACGCCGTGCTGTCCAGATCTTTGGGGACGGTGATCTGGGCCACGTCGCCCTGGTAGCAGTTGTCGGCCGGGATGATGAGGCTCCCCGCGTTGAAGAGCCGGGTGGCGGCCATGGCCAGGCGTGGCGCGAACAACGAGACGACGGCGACCACCGCGACGGCGCGACGCGCAATCCTCTGGCAGCAGCCCAACACCATGGCAAAGCTTCGCCAAAGCAATCAACGTGCCGGCCGCATGGCTTGGCTATCGAGCCGGAAGCCCTGCCAGTCCGGGAGGTTCGGCGCCGGAGCGTACGCCCCGCCGGCTCATGCTCCGGAAGATTGCGAGCAAGCTATGAAACTTTTGCGAGCTCTGACGCCGGGCGCGCCGATGCTTCTTCACAACGCCAGCGGCGATTCCCGCCCCCGTCAACGGGTTGGCGCGGGGCCGAGCCGGCCGAGCAGGCGTAAGAGACCGTCGAGAAACGTCAGGGGATGAGGCGGGCATCCGGGGACGAAGAGGTCCACGGGGAGGAGGTCGCCGACGCCGTCGTGAACGTCGGGGCTGCCGCGGAATGGGCCGCCTTCGATGGCGCACGCGCCGGTGGCGATCACGAGGCGCGGCGGGGGGATCGCCTCCCAGGTGGAAAGCAACGGACCGCGCATCGCCTCGGTCACGGGACCGGTGACGACGAGGCCGTCCGCGTGGCGCGGGGACGCGACCCACTGGATCCCGAACCGTCCCATGTCGAACTGGACGTTCGCGCAGGCGTTCATCTCCGCCTCGCATCCGTTGCAGCCGCCCGCGCAGACCTCCCGGAGCTTGAGGGAGCGCCCCAGGAGGTGGCGGATGCCCCCTTCGAGGCTCGCGACCTGCAGCGGCTCGTCGCGCTGCACGCGCAGCGCCGCCCGGGAGCGGGCCGCGAGCCGGAAGTCGTCCGTGAAGCGGAGAGCTCCCTCCGGGCACGCCTCCGTGCAAGCGGGGCAGAAGAGGCAGCGGCCGAGATCCAGGTGGAGCCCGCCTTCACCGAAACCGATCGCCTCCGTGGGGCAGGCCGACGAGCAGCTCCGGCAACCCTCGGAGCAGCGGGAGAGATCGAGGATCGGCCGGCCCCGGAAGCGGGTGGGCAGGGTGACTGGGCCCGCGGGATAGGGGAGCGTCTGGCGGCCCGCGCGGGCCCGGATGGTCAGGATGTCGAGGAGGGACATGCGTTACAGGTCGTGGCCGGCGTACGAGAGATCGAAGCTCTTGTTGCAGAGGGGAAAGTCGGAGATGGACTCGCCGCGCATGGCCATGGCGAGGCCGGGCCAGTTGTGGATCGAAGGGTCGGTGACGTCGTAGCGCTCGAAGCGGCCGTCGGGCCCGGTGAGCGCGACGTGGCCGATCTCGCCCCGGAACCCCTCGACGAGGGAGAGGGCAATCCGATTGGGCCGCGGAGGTCCGATCGGAGCGCGGACGGCGCCGGCCGGCAGCGCCCGGAGCTGCTCGGCGACGAAGGCGGCGCTCCGCTCGATCTCGCGCAGCCGGATCCAGGCGCGGGAGAAGACGTCGCCGCCCTCGGCGCGGGCGATCGGCAGGTAGGCGAAGCGGTAGATGCCCCCGGGATGATCGTGCCGGACGTCCCGGACGAGCCCGCAGGCGCGGGCGGCGGGACCGACGAGTCCCAGCGCGTCCGCGAGATCCGCGTCGAGCACGCCGACGCCATCCGTCCGTCCGCGGACCGATGGGGTTTCGAAGAAGAGCTCGGCGGCCTCTTCGACGCGGGCGAAGGCGCTTTCGACGCGATCGGCGAGCGCCCGAGCCGCCGTCTCGGCGAGGTCGAACCGAACGCCCCCGGGGACGAGGAGCCCGCGGCCGAAGCGGCTGCCGCACAGCTCGGCGGTCGCGTTCAGGAACTCCGCCCGGAGGCGGCCGAGGAGCGAAGCCGAGGGCAGGAAGCCCACGTCGCCGGCGAGGGCGCCCAGGCAGCCCGCGTGGGCGGCGAGCCTCTCCAGCTCCAGTGCGACGCCGCGGAGGGCTTGAGCGCGGGGCGGCGCGCCTTCGCCCGCGAGCGCCTCGAACAGCTCGCAGTATGCGGTGGCGTGACCGGCGGTCGTGTCGCCCGCGAGGGTCTCGATGAGCGCGAGCGTCCGCGCGTCGGGGCCGCCCGCGAGCAGCCGGGCCACGCCGCGATGCTGCCATCCGAGCCGGATCTCGAGGTGGAGGACGGTCTCCCCGTGACACTGGAAGCGAAAGTGGCCGGGCTCGATGACGCCCGCGTGAACCGGTCCCACCGCGACCTCGTGCACCCCGTCGCCCTCGACCTCGAAGAAGGGGTGCCGGTCCGGCTTCTCGCGCAGTCCGACGAGCCGCGGGTGTCCCTCGGGGACCACGCCGCGCTCCTCGAAGATCGCCCGTTCGAAGGCCTGCGCTTGGGGGAACGAGGGCGAAAGCGACGGGAAACGGTCCCGGACGCGCGTCTCGACGACCCGCGAGCGGCCGAGTGCGTCATCGTGGAAGACCGCGCAGAGCGCGGTCTCGCCCGAGGTCCCGTCCCGGCCGAAGAGGGTGCCCAGGCGCGCGCCCGAGGAGAGCGCCTCGGTGGCGGCCGCGAGGAAATCGCGCACGGGAAGGACCGGGACGGCCTCGCGGGCCGCGGCGGTGGCGCCATGGAGCGAGAGCACGGCCTAACCTCCGATCCCCGCGGCGGCCGCGGCGAAGAGGCGCCGCAGCGGGGCGGGCGTGAAGAGGCCCAGGGCGAGCACCGCGACCAGGAGCAGCAGCGGCGGTGCGGCCGCGAGGAGGCCGTCGCCGGTCCCCTCGACCTCGGCCGCGCCGCTGGGATCGCCCAGGACGGCCCGCGAGACGGAGGCGGTCATGGCGATGAAGACGAGCGCGAGGAGCGCGAGGAACAGGGAGCCGGCGAGGAAGCGGCCGGACGCAAAGGCCCCGTTCACGATCGCGAACTGGGAGAAGAACGATCCGAAGGGGGGTGAGCCGGCGAGGGCGAGGAAGCCGAGCAGGAAGACGGGCCCCGAGATCGGCAGCCGCCGCGCTGCGCCGCGGACGACGTCGAGCCGCTTGCTGCCGAAGGAATGCTGGATGTTGCCGCCGGAGAGGAAGAGGGCGCTCTTCGCGAGGCCGTGGTTCATGGCGTGGAACATCGCGCCGACCGTGGCCGCGCCGCCGAGGCCGACGCCGAAGGCGAGGATCCCCATCTGCTCCACGGTCGAGTAGGCGAGCATCCGCTTGAAGTCGCGCTGGGCGGCGACGAGGAGCGCGGCGAGCGCCATCGAGAGGAGGCCGAGGCCGACGAGGGCCCCGAGCGCGAACGCGCCCTGCCCCGCGGCGCGCAGGATCCCCAGGGGGCGCAGGATGCCGATGAACGCGCAGGTGGTGAGGGAGCCGGAGAGGAGCGCGGAGACCTGGCTCGGCGCGGACGCGTGGGCGTCAGGCAGCCAGGAGTGGAGGGGGGCCAGGCCCATCTTCGTCCCGTAGCCCACGAGGATGAAGATGAAGCCCGCCTGGAGCCAGGCGGGCGAGAGGCCCGCCGCGCCCGCGCGCAGCTCGGGGATCAGCAGCGAGTGGACCGGCGGCGCGCCGCCGGCCGCCGCCAGCGCGACGAGGAAGGTCCCCAGGAGCGCGAGCGCGATCCCGACCGAGCAGAGCAGGAGGTATTTCCAGGCCGCCTCGAGGGCGTGGGCGTCGCGGTCGGAGTAAACGAGCGGCGCGCTGGTGAGCGTCGTCGCCTCGACCGCGACCCAGAGCAGGCCCAGGTGCTGCGAGAGGGCGACGAGCGTCATCGACCCGAGGAGCGCGAGCAGGCAGGCGACGAAGACCCGGTCGTCGCGCGCCGGCCGCGCCGCGGCCTGCGCCTGGACGACGCAGGCGAGGAAGAGGACCGTCAAGGTGGTCAGGAAGAGCTTGGCGAGCGGATCGGCGGCGAGGAAGGCGGACGGGGCAGGCTCCGTGACCCAGAGCATCGTCACGCCCCCCGCGTGGAGGAGGGCGCCGCCGAGGAGGACCGGACGGTGGAGGCGCGCGGGGACGACGAGCGCGACGGTCGCGAGCAGGAACGGAACGGCGGTCAGGAGCAGGAGCACGGCTGCGGCGCCTCCGGGGGCTGCAAACCAGCGTGGCCACGCTGCCGGCCAAGCCCCGACGTCTGGACCGCCCGGCGGCGGTCCTTTAGCGGGGGAGGCCTGGCTCCCCCTGCGCTCCCCGCCCCACCTCGTCTTCCAGGGATCGTCCGTGAGCCCTCGAACGGCATCAGCATCCCCGCGTGGTGGGGTCGAGCGACGGGAGGCCGGCCGCGGCGGCGCGCTCCGGTCCCCGGGTGGGCGCGGGCGGCGCCTCGATGGACGAGAACTCCCGGGTGATGTGGTAGACGACGATGCCCATCACGAAGATTCCCGCCAGCAGGTCGAGCAGGGCGCCGGCCTCGACCATCCAGGGCATTTCGAAGGCGAGCGGGAGGCCCACGAGGTAGACGCCGTTCTCCAGGATGAGGAAGCCCGCGACCTGGGTGATGGCCTTCCGGCGGGCCACGATCAGGAGCAGGCCGCAGAACGTGGTGGAGAGGGCGGTGGGGATGAGGTAGGTGACGCCCTGCACGCCGCGCATCGGCAGCCCCGCGGAGACGGCGAAGCAGAGGCCGATGCCGGCCCCCGCGAGCAGGAGCGAGGGCACGAAGCCGAGCAGCGGATCGACCTCCCTGCGGATCGCGGCCTCGCGGATGGCCCAGAGCAGCAGGCGCGGGACGGCGAACGCCTTGATGGCGAGCGTCCCGGCGGCCAGCAGCAGCAGCTCTGGCTCGGCGCCCCTCCAACCCGCGAGCACGAGCGGCAGCGCCGCGAGGAGCGCTCCCTGGAGCGCGACCGCCCGGATGATCGCGTTGAGGCGGCTCGTGCCGAGGGCGAAGAGGTCGATCAGGATGACCAGGATGAGGAGGACGCCGGCGAGCGGGGGAGTGGCCATGGGAATCTAAAGGAGGGAGAGCACGAGACCGAAGCCGGAGAGCACGGCCGCGCCGACGAGGAGCTGTGGGACGGCGACGAGCCGCAGGCGTGCCATCGCCGATTCGACGACCCCGACGAGGACGGCCAGCGCCACCGTCAGGGCACAGAAGAGCGCGAGGGACAGCCGTGGATCGGTGAGCCCGGACGGCAGGGCGAGGCCGGCCACGAGCGAGAGGAAGACGAAGAGCCGTACCGCGGCGGCCCACGAGACGAGGGCGAGATCGGGCCCGCCGTGGTCCAGGACCATGACCTCGTGGATCATCGTCAGCTCCAGGTGGGTCGCCGGGTCGTCGACCGGGATCCGGCCGTTCTCGGCGAGGGCGATCACGACGAGGGCGATCTCGACGAGGACGAGGGCGGCCACCGGCCCCCCCGCCGCGGGCGCGGACGCGATCATCCTCCCGAGGCTCCATCCGGACGAGAGCCGCCCGAGGGCGAGCAGGCAGAAGAAGAGGCCGGGCTCGGCGAGGCTCGCGAAGGTGACCTCGCGCGCGGCTCCCATCCCCTCGAAGGACGATCCGGTGTCGAGCGCGGAGAGGACCAGGAAGAAGCGGCCAAATCCGAGCAGGTACGCGAGGACCACGAAGTCGCCGGGGAATGAGACGATCGGAGCGAGGCCGCCGGCGGGGAGGAGAAGCGCCGCGCCGGCGACCGCGGCCATGCCGGCGACGGGACCAGCGCGAAAGAGCCAGGTGGTGTTCCGTCCCTGGACGGTCCCCTTGTGCAGGAGCTTCCAGACGTCGCGCCATGGTTGGAGGAGCGGCGGGCCGACGCGTCCCGCGAACCAGGCTTCAACCCGCCCGACGATCCCGACGAGCAGGGGGGGCCAGAGGGCCGCCAGCGCGAGGTGGGCGAGGACGGAGAGCATCTATCCGATCAGCTTCCAGGCGAGCAGGCCGGCGAGGACGACGAGGAGCAGGAGGACGTTCCCCTGGAGCGTCGCGCCGGCGGCGCGGTGGGAGTCGCTTGAGAGCCGGTCCGAGAGCCGGGCGAAGAACCGGGACGCCGCCGGCAGGCCGATCTCGACGACCGGGTCCGCGACATGGCTCGCGAAGCGCGCGCGCGCGGGGAAGAGGGCGGAGGGGGCCTCGCCCGCCGGGCGGCGGACGGCCGGCCAGGGCAGGGCGCCCAGGAGGAAGTCGGCGAACGAGCTGCCCGTGAACTGCATGCGGGCGGTCGGCGCCGGATAGCCGCAGGCCCAGACATCTCCCCGCGCCGTCACGCCGCCCCGGGAGCGGCGCAGCGCCCAGGCGAGGCCGAGCAGGAGGAGCAGGCCGAACCCCACGATCGGCAGCCGCCAGAGTAGCTGTCCCGCGGGGCCCCAGGAGGGGAGGAGCGCACCGGGCGTCCGGTTCCACGCGGAGACGGCGGACCGGAGAACGCGGGCGGCGAGCGGCGGGAAGAGGCCGAGGGCGAGGCAGACGGCCGCCGGGAGGGCCATCGCGAGCCGCATCGCCGGCCCCGGATCGTGCGCCTCCCCGCCGGCCGGGCCGCGCGGCTGTCCCAAGAAGATCATGCCGAACGCCTTGGCGAAGCTCGCGGCGGCGAAGCCGCCGGCGAGCGCCAGCGCCGCGGCCCCGAAGCCGGCGAAGGCGAGCGCCGAACGGGCTTCCAGGGCCCTGCCGAACCCGAGGTAGAGGAGGAGCTCGCTCGCGAAACCGTTGAACGGGGGCAGCCCGCTGATCGCCGCCGCGCCGGCCAGGAAGCAGAGCGCGGTCGCCGGCATGCGCCGGGCGAGGCCGCCGAGCCGGTCCAGCTCGCGGGTCCCGGTCGCGTGGTGGAGGGCGCCCGCGCCGAAGAAGAGCAGCGGCTTGAACATCGCGTGGTTGAGCACGTGGAAGCACGCCCCCGCGATCCCGAGCGCCTCCAGCGCGGCGTTGCCGCTCGCGCGCCCGAGCAGGGCGAGGCCGGCCCCCATGACGATGATGCCGATGTTCTCGACGCTGCAGTACGCGAGCAGCCGCTTCACGTCGTTCTGGGCGAGGGTGAGGAACGCGCCGAGCGTGGCCGACGTGACCCCCGCGGCGAGCAGGGCCCAGCCCCAGCTCGCGGGCGCGGGGAGGAGGCCGGCGAAGCGGATGATCCCATAGACGCCCATCTTGAGCACGACGCCGGAGAGGAGGGCCGACACGTGGCTCGGGGCCGCGGCGTGGGCGCCGGGGAGCCAGAAGTGGAGCGGCATGAGCCCCGCCTTGACGCCGAAGCCGGCGAGCAGGAGCGCGAGGAGCCACGGCGTGGCGGGAGCCCGCGCGGCCATCGCGTCGAAGGAGTACGAGCCGGCGGCCTGTCCGAGGAGCGCGACGAGGCCGACGAGGGCGAGCGTCCCGACGTGGGCCGCGACGAGGTAGGTGAGCGCGGCCTCGCGGGCCTCGGCGTGGTCGTCCTCGACGAGGACCAGCGCCCAGCTCCCGAGCGCCACGGCCTCCCAGGCGACGAGGAAGAGGATGGCGTCGTCGGCGAGCAGGAGCAGACCCATGCTGGCGACCGTGAGCCCGTGGAAGAGCTGCCAGCGGCGCGCTTTCCCGAGGAGCTTGGCCGCCGGGAAGTAGTCGAGGCCGTACAACGATCCGAGCGCGCCCACGGCGAAGACGGGCACGAGGAAGATCGCGGAGAAGCCGTCGAGCCGCAGGGTCCCACCGCCGAGCCAGCCGCCGAAGGTGAGCACGGCCGGTCGCGCTCGCGCGAACGCGAGCCCCGCGCCGCCGAACGCGCACGCCGCCGCGGCGCCCATCAGCGCCGCCGCCCATCGCTGCGCGGTCCGGGGCCCCGGCGCGGCAAAGCCCGTCAGGCCGCTCGCGGCGGCGAGGACGATGGCCGATCCTGCGAGCAGGAGCGTCACGTTATCGCCCGTCGCCCGGCGCGGCCGGGGGCGTCCCGGCCTGCTCCACCCGCTCGATCTCCGCGAGCAGCTTCTCCCGGTCCGCCCGCGCGGCCAGGGCGGCGAGGACCTCCGCGTCGCGCAACGTCCAGGCGATCCGGGCGAGGAGGTGGAGGTGGGCCCGGATCGACGGGCTGATCATGACGAGGAGTGTGTGAACCGCCTGGCCATCGAGGGCGCCGAAGTCGGCCGGGTGATCGAGGAAGCAGACCGCGATCGAGGGCCGAACGCCGGGCAGGACGATCGGGCTGCGCGGGTGGGGGATGGCGATCCCCTGTCCGAGCGCGGTCGTGCCGAGGGCCTCGCGGGCCAGCAGCATGCGGAGCATGAACTCGCGATCCAGACCGTCGGGGAGGGGCACGAGGTCCACGACGGCGCGTAGGACCGCGGCCTTGTCGGTCCCGCCCACCCGATAGTGGATCCCGCCCGCCCGGAGGGCGTCGGCGAGGCGCGGCAGCGGGCCGGCGGCGCTCTCCGGCTCGACGAAGATGTCCGGCGAGACATTGATCCGCTTGGCCGCGGCCCACTCGAGGATCTCGACCCGGTTGAACCGGTACTGATCGTGGACGCGGTACGCCGGGAGGTCGCCGCTGCGAATCCAGCGGTAGATCGTCTTCTCGGAGACGTTCAGGTAGGCGGCGGTCTCTCGAACGGTGAGCTGCATGGCCCTGCTCTCCTCTGGGACGTTTGGCCCATGGAGGGGACAACCACGCCCACGCTAGCTCATCAGGAGCAGCGTGTCAACAAGCGTGAGCCATCCCGCGGAACGCGGTGACGGACAACCGGATTCGCGAGCAACGACGCAAAGATACCCGCGCGATCCCCGGGAGCGCGGTGGGGCGAACGTCTTCTCCCCTGCCGCTCACCGCCGCGCGGCCCACCCGGCCGTCCGCTCATCCCGTTCGCCCCTCCGATGTCCGTCACCAGGGCCGAGACGAGATCGCGCGCAACCGCCCGTAACCACGAGACGATTCGGATGTCCATCCCCGCCTCCCCGTCCCCGTTTTCACCTCCCCGGAAGAGCGATAAAATCCCGCAGGGGGGCAAAGCCCCCCTGCACCCCCCTCTCAACCCCCTCCCTCCCCGCCGCCTACTTACACTCGTTCAGCAGCACACTCACCGTGCTCGGGTTGCCATTGCCAAAGTTCGCCACCGCCAGGTCCGCCTTCCCGTCGCCGTTCAAGTCCCCGATCGCCACCGACCAGGGCTCGCTCCCCACCCCGTACGTCACCGCCGTCCCAAACCTCCCGCTCCCCTCGTTCAGCAGCACGCTCACCGTGGCGCTCCACGCGTTCGCCACCGCTAGGTCCGCCTCCCCGTCCCCGTTCAAGTCCCCAATCGCCACCGAATTGGGCACGCTCCCCACCCCGTACGTCACCGCCGTCCCAAACCTCCCGCTCCCCTCGTTCAGCAGCACGCTCACCGTGTTGTCGTTCCGGTTCGCCACCGCCAGGTCCGCCTCCCCGTCCCCGTTCAAGTCCCCGATCGCCACCGATATGGGATTGCTCCCCACCCCGTACGTCACCGCCGTCCCAAACCTCCCGCTCCCCTCGTTCAGCAGCACGCTCACCGTGTTGCCGTAACTTGGGTAGGCGCCCCCGTTCGCCACCGCCAGGTCCGCCTTCCCGTCCCCGTTCAAGTCCCCGATCGCCACCGATGTGGGATAGCTCCCCACCCCGTACGTCACCGCCGTCCCAAACCTCCCGCTCCCCTCGTTCAGCAGCACGCTCACCGTGCTGCTAAGCGCGTTCGCCACCGCCAGGTCCGCCTCCCCGTCCCCGTTCAAGTCCCCGATTGCTACCGATCTGGGACTGCTCCCCACCCAGTACACCTCCTGCGTCCCAAACACCCCGCTCCCCTCGTTCAGCAGCACACTCACCGTGGCACTGCCCCCGTTCGCCACCGCCAGGTCCGCCTCCCCGTCCCCGTTCAAGTCCCCGATCGCAACCGAATTGGGCCCGCTCCCCACCCCGTACGTCACCTGCGTCCCGAACCTCCCGCTCCCCTCGCTCAGCAGCACGCTCACCGTGTTGTCGTTCTCGTTCGCCACAGCCAGGTCCGCCTTCCCGTCCCCGTTCAAGTCCCCGATCGCAACCGATGTGGGATAGCTCCCCACCCCGTACGTCACCGCCGTCCCAAACGTCAGGCTCTCCCCCGGCGGACAGAACGAAGAGCAACTGCCTTCCTGGCAGCTCCACCCGCCGTCCCCACACGCAACCCCGTTCCCCAGCGCCGTCCACCCCCTCCCGTTCGCCGCCACGTTGCAGTACCAGCACGTGTTCCCTGGCTCCATCCCCCCGTCCGCGTAGAGCGTCCCCGCGATGTCGCACTCGCAGGCTCCCCCCACGCACGCCTCCCCCGCCGCACACGCCTTCCCGCAGCTCCCGCAGTTCCCCGGGGACGTCAGGAGATCCGCGGCCACGCACTGCCCCCCGTCGCCGCAGTCGTAACAGAACGCGCAGTCCGCGCTCGTCGCGCAGCTCGTCTTGCACGTGCTCGCCCCGCACACGTAGCCGCCGCACGAGGCCGTCTCCGGCCCCGGACATACGCCGGCCGCGCAGTACGT
>JAKAPL010000116.1 GCA_021807105.1 Myxococcales bacterium
CGTGACATCGATCGATCACGGGCTCTGATCGATCTCTTGTCGCCGCTCTTCGACGATGGGTCGCGGCTGTTGGATCGGTTGTCTCGCGACATCGAGCGATCGCGAGCTCTGATCGATCTCTTGTCGGCGCTCTTCGACGATGGGTCGCGGCTGCTCGATCGTTTGTCTCGTGACATCGATCGATTGCGAGCTTTGATCGATCTCTTGTCGCCGCTCTTCGCGCGATCGAGAGCTGCCCTCGACCTTTCGTCGCGCGATCGGGCGCGATCGAGCGCGATGACGGATCGTTCATCGCGGCTGAAGGGTTCGATGTCGCGGCCAAGAGGCGCAAAGCGCGCGATGCGACACCGACCGTCGCCGCTCGTTGGCCGATCGCGGCTGACGATCGATCGGTCATCGCGCTGCACGGCGCCGTCGGGCGCGACGAGAGATCGATCGCCGCGGCTCACGGGCCTGCCGTCGCGCTCGAGAGTCCCGATGGAGGCGACGCTTCGTCGATCGAGAGCGCCCTTCGCTCGTTCGCGCGCGTCGCGCGATCGGCCATCGCGCTGCACGGCATCGTCGAGCGCGGCGGGGGATCGGCCGTCGGCTCTCACATGTCGATTGCCGCGTTCGAGAGAGCCGAAGCGGAGGACTTTCCTCCGATTGCCTTCGATAATCGATCCGATCGACCTCATCGCGGGCGGAGGCCGGCGGGACGGACGGCGCTCCCAGGAGAACCTCCGTCGATCGGCCGCGGGCTCGACCGTATGGAACGACCGGCTCGCTCGTTCATCGCGGGTTGACCAGGTCGATCGCGACGCCCAGACCGCCACCAATCTCCTGGAATGCGTCGCCCGTCGCTGGCAGAAGAACGTAGGCGTAGCGCCCGGTGAGGCGGTGAGCCGGGCCGCCAGCGCGTGGCTCAAGATCAGATAGGCGCCAGGGCTCCCAGCCCACGAGAACAGACCCTGGCGTTCGACGGCGGCATTGGCAGCGCGGTCTCCGCGGTCTCGAAGCCGAGCAGCTCCAGCGCGGCTGCGCGCGTCGACGTCGCCGTGGCGACCGAGAGGGTGCACGCGAGGAGCGCCGCACGCGCGCGCTGGACTCCGAGGTCGATCACCGACCCCTTTCGCCCGGATCGGTCCCTGCGCGGCGAGAGGCGGGGCGAGGGGGAGCTGGGATGCCGAGCCGCTCCCGGGCGAGTTCCTGGGTGGGCGCGCAGCAGCTCTGCCGAGCGAGCCAACCGGCAGCCGCCGCGCCCACTGCGGTCACGACCAGCGAGAAGGCGAGGATGACGACCCACAATCCGACCTCTCGGAGGCGTGAAGTCATTCGGCCCGCCGACTTCCAGCGGGCCGGCCCTCGAGTCGCGATCGGGCGAGGCGCCACGCGAAGCGGCCCAGCGCGAGCGCGGTCCCGAAGGCCGCGAAGAGGCCGACGCCGAGCAGCGCGGCGGCGCAGCAGGGATCGTGCAGCATCGAGCTCATCGATGACCCCCTACCCCGCGCAGCAGGACATCTTGGACACGTCTTTGTAGAACGCCTGGGCCGCGAGCTTCACGGCCTCGGCCTGGGTCAGGTACGGGTGAAACGCGCTCGCGAGGGCGCGGACGCCGATCCCATGCCGCAGGGCCAGCGCCGGCTCCATGATGAGATCGCCGGCCTCGGGGGCGATGAGACTCGCCCCGAGCAGCCGGTCGCCGCCCCTCTCCTTGATGAGCTTGATGAAGCCCCGGGTGTCGCGCGCCGCGAGCGCCCTGGGCACGTAGGAGAGCGGCAGCGTCGCCACGTCGATTGCGACGCCTTTGGCCCGAGCGCGCTTCTCGTTCAGCCCGACGACCGCGACCTGAGGATCGGTGAACATGACCCACGGGAGCGCGGAGTAGTCGCGGCGGCGCCCGGTGCCGCGGAGGGCATTCTCCGCCGCGAGGCCGCCTTCGTAGGCCGCGGTGTAGACGAACGCGGGATCGCCGATGACGTCGCCCGCCGCGTAGACGCCGGGCACCGAGGTCTGGAGCGTCTCGTCGACCGCGATCGCCCCGTCGGCCGCAAGCGTGATCCCAAGGCGCTCGAGACCCATACCGTCACTGTTCGGACGGCGACCGGTGGCGACGAGGAGATCGGCCGCGTGCAACGTACGGCGCGCGCCGCCGATTTCGACCTCCACCGCGAAGCCTTCCTCGTCGCGAGAGACTCGCTCTGCCTGGGCGCCGGTCAAAATCTCCATCCCCTCCTCGCGCAAGAAGGAGGCGAGCGCCTCCGTCAAGTCGTCGTCCTCGGTCGGCAGGAGGTGGTCGCTGCGCTGGACGATGGTCACCTTCGATCCGAACCGCGCGAAGGCCTGCGCCAGCTCGAGCGCGATGTAACGGCCGCCGAGCACGAGGAGCGACTCGGGGAGAGCCGTGAGCGCGAGTGCGTCGGTGCTGGTGAGAAAGCCGGCCTCGGCGAGGCCGGGGATCACCGCGGCGTGCGGCCGCGCGCCGGTCGCGACGACGAACCGGTCGGCGCGCAGGAGGAGGTCGCCCACCTTCAGGACGCCCTTCTCGACGAACTCGCCCTGGCCCCGCACGAGTTCGACGTTCGGCAACCCGGCGAGGACGTCCTCGTACTTGTGCTGGCGCAGGTCGGCGACGAGCTCATCCTTCTGCGCCATGACCTGCGCGAAGTCGACGAGACGGCCCTGCACCGAGAGGCCCGCGAAGGGGCTCCGCTGCGCCCGGCGCAAGGCCTCCGCGGCCCGGATCAGCGTCTTCGACGGGATGCAGCCGATGTTGACGCAGGTTCCGCCGAGCGTGCCGCGCTCCACCATGGCGACCTTGGCGCCGAGCTCCGCCGCCGCGAGCGCGGCCCCGAAGGCCGCGCCGCCCGAACCGACCACCACTAGGTCGAAGCGGGTCGGACCCGACCCGCGACGAGGCGCAAGTGGGGGGACTTGCGGCCCCGCCACGGGTCGGGCCCGATAACCTCCCGCGGCGATGGCGGCGACGAGGGCCTCGTCCGGGACGCCCGGCGCCGCGATCCAAGCGCGCCGCTCCGGGTAGCTCGCCTTCGCGGAGCGGACGCCGGGGACCGCCTGGAGCGCTCGGGAGATGGTCACCGCGCAGTGATCGCAGGTCATGCCATCGACGTCGAAGATCCGGATCTCAGGCTCATTCATTTGGCACTCTCCGCGGGCTGGTCCTCGCCCCCGGTTGATGTCGCCCTCGACAACGCATCCCGGGCCTCCTTCACGGCCTTGTTCACCTCGCCGAGGCAGCAGCTCCCCGAGGGGTTCTTCACCTCGCACGCGCACCGGCCGGCCCGGACTTCGGCGGTGATGCGCGCCGGAACCGTGCAGTCGCCCGTCTCTGCGAGCTCCTTGCGGACGTCGCTGCGGCTGAAGCCGAAGCAGTAGCAGAGGGGGATCGGGTCCTCGCGCTCCTTCACGCCGATGCGAACGGTCGCCGCCTCCTTGTCCACGAAGCGGCCATCCGCCCCGTAGTAGAGGACGTCGCAGTCGGAGGTCCGGCAGAAGCGGCGCTCGACAGCCAAGAGCGGCGCCGCTCGGCCCGGCTTCAGGAGCGCCTGCAGAGTTTCGTCCCCGACCTCGCTGCCGACCGCGCCGCAGCGGGGACACGGCGTTCGGGCGTCGCGCCTGGGAGGCGCGGCTTCGGGGGCCGATCGATCGCAGCAGTCGCTCATGAGCCCTTGGCCGCCGGCAGGCTCGCCTTGTAGCCCGCCCGGTCGATAGCCTCGATGAGCTGCTTCGGCGTCACCTTGGCGGGATCGAAGACGACGACGGCTTGGTGGTTCGGCTGGCTGACCTTCGCATCCTTCACGCCGTCGAGCTTGCGGAGCACGGTGCGGATCGTGAAAGCGCACGAGCCGCAGGTCATGCCCTGGACGTCGAGCGTCACGGAGCTGCCCGCGGGCGCGGCCTGCGCCGCCGCACTCGCCTTCAACTCGCAACCGGTTGAATAGCAGGAGCCGAGCGCGAGAGCGGCGACGAAACCCAGGAAGCGGTACGACCGGCTAAGGCCTCTCATGGTGATTCTCCTTCGGGCTGCGCTCACGCGCGGGGCTCATCCAACGAGGTGGGCCGCGAGGTAGGGGAAGATCAGAAAGCCGATCACGAGCGCGGTGGCGATCCAGAGCAGGATGCGGCCGAGCCGATTGCTCTTGGGGTGCTCACAGTCACAGGCTGGCCCTTGCCCCGCCGTCGCGGGCACGGCCACCACCTTGGGCTTGCGGTAGGTGAAGTAGAAGCCGGCGGCGAGTAGCCCAAGCGTGAGCAGGGTGAAGTAGGGACGATAGCGCTCGAATTTCACCAAGAGTCCCGCGCCGCCAATGCCGAGCAGTGCGAAGAGGAGCGGCCCCAGGCAGCAGAGAGAAGCGAGGAAAGCGGAAACCACCGCGCCCACGATCGAGGCGGCGCTCCATCCCTTGGCCCGTGAGGCAACGACCGGTCTCGCCGTTTCGGCCGTCATTTCTCGACCTGGAAGCCGGCCTTAACGACCGCCCTTTCGATCTTCTTCGGCCCGGTCTTTCCGTCGTCGTAGGTCACCGCCAGCGTCTTCTTGTCGAAGTCCGCCTGGGCATCCTGGACGCCCCTGACCTTTTTGACCGCCGCTTCGGTCTTTGCCGGGCAGATGGCACAGTGCCAGCCGGACACGCGCAGCGTGAGGTTCGCCTCCTTGGCGCTTGCTGTCGAGAAGGAAGCCAGACCCATGAAAAGGGCCGCGACTGCCGCTCGCCTCATTGCTTTCGTCATTCGATCGTCTCCGCGTGAGTGGGTTGGACCTTCGTGGCCTCGTTCTTCGCAAGGGCCGGGCCAACGCGCCGTCCCCGATATCTTCCCTGGAAAGACCCGGATCCGCGTTGGAGAACCCGGCTGCGCCCGGCGTGGCATTCCATACTGGATTGCGCGGCATGCGATGCTGGAATCCGATCGAGGCATGACGACAAGGCTCGGCGATGCCGCCGAGGGCGAACTGGCGACACGGAGTTCGGCCATGCGGGCGGTCGTCGCGCTGGCGGAGCGGGTGGCGCTGGTCGGCGCGCCCGTCCTCTTGACCAGCGAGAGCGGCGTTGGCAAGGAACGGATCGCGCGGCTCATCCATGCCCACTCGAAGCGGGGGCGCGGTCCCTTCATCCCCATCAACTGCGGCGCGTTGCCGGAGAGTCTGCTCGGAGAGCGAGTTGTTCGGCCACGTCAAGGGCGCGTTCACCGGCGCGGACCAGGACCCGAAGGGCCTCTTCGAAGCCGCCGCCGACTCGACGAGGAGGGAGCACGCCGATTCGGTCGTCTCCGCCGCGGCGGACGTGCTGCAGATGCCGCCCGCGGCCGTCTGGCCCGCGATCGCCGCCGCCTTCGCCCGCGCGAGCGAGATGG
>JAKAPL010000058.1 GCA_021807105.1 Myxococcales bacterium
GCCGCTCGTCTCGCACAGACGGCCGCTCGTCTCGCACAGACGAGCGCTGGTCTCGCCCAGACGAGCGCTGGTCTCGCCTAGACGGCCGCTCGTCTCGCCCAGACGGCCGCTCGTCTCGCCCAGACGGCCGCTCGTCTCGCCTAGACGGCCGCTCGTCTCGCCTAGACGGCCGCTCGTCTCGCCTAGACGGCCGCTCGTCTCGCCCAGACGAGCGCTGGGTTCGCCCAGACGAGCGCTCAGCAGCCCGTGATCAACCCCGGGGCGCCCCGGCAACCCCACGGAATGGCACGTGAATCCGCGTCAGGGACCCGACGTCCAACAGGTTGCCCGAGGAGAAGAGCGATGGTACGATTGGGTGCAGGTATGGTTCGGGACGGCGGTGCTTCGATCCTGACCGGCGAGAGCCTTCGCGAGTACTTCCGCGACATGCTCGCCTCGGCGCTCGCTCACCAGAACGTCCAGGTCGCCCAGACGACGGAGTTCTACCTCGTCAATCTTCTCGCCGAATTCCTGGACACGAAGAACCTCTTCCACGACGACCCCGCGGGAGCCGGCCTCTCCGACGAGCCGCTCGCCTTCATGCTCAAGCGCGCCCAGGAGGAGCACGGGTTCGAGCGCATCCGCGCCTTGAAGCACCTCGGCGACACGAGCCTTTACATCTCGGGGTTCTGGGGCGACTCGCTCGACGGCAAGCTCGTGGACATCGACTACTACGTCGCCATGGGCGGGCGCGCCTACTCGGCCCTCTCCGAGGCGTTCGGCGGGGACGCGCTCGCCGCCCTCTACGAGGAGATGTCGGGGAAGTTCCTGCGGCTCGTCGATCTGCTCTCGGAGGTCAGCGAGCGGGCGGCCGTCGGGACGAACCGGGGGCTCGTCCGCCTCTACGAGCGCTACATCAAGACGGGCAGCGAGCGGATCGCGCGGCTGCTCGCGGAGCGAGGCGTCCTTCCGGCCAAGGTCCGCGACCCGGGCTTCGTGCAGTAAATGTCGAGCGCGACCGACCTCATCGACCACGTCCAGCAGCAGCTCGAGGCCATTCACGACTGCGCGACGCCCTTGCGGGCGCGCGATTTCCTGCTGGGGCGCGACGGCCTGGCCCGCGCCGGGCTGCACCCGCGCGCTCCGGAGGAGCTGCTCATCGTCGAGCGGGCCGACGGGCTGGACGTGGGGCTCTATCTCTCGCCCCGCCTCTTCGAGGCGCTCCGCGGAGTCCATCCCGACGGGCGCTCGGGCGTCTCGCTCGCCCTCGGCCGGCTGCCCGCCTTCGCCCCGCTCGCCGAAGGCGTCTCCCACTTCCTCTACCTCACCGCCGCGGTGGAGGCGCGCCGGCCGGTTTCGCGGCTGGCGCTGGAGGTCCAGGGCGAGGTGGACAAGTTCGCGGCGGCGTCCCTGCACCTTTGGGGGCGCGGTCTCTCCCGGCGTATCTTCGACCTGTGCGATCGGCTCTTCCGGCGGGTGAGCTATCAGCCCCATCTCGCCCCCGACGAGCGGCTGCGCTACGAGATGGCCAACCGCCTCGCCGGAGGCTATGCCCGCCACCTCGCCCGCCGCTTCGTCGCCGAGGGGAGGCTCGACGCCTTCCTGCGTGAGCTGCGCGGGAGCTACCGGCTCTGGGCGGGCGACAAGCTGCGCCACCTCGCGGCGCACGCGGGCTGATGGCGTGGAGCTACGGGTGAGCGAACTGCGCGAGGAGCGAGTCGATCACCAGCATCTCCATCTTCTCCGCCGCCTCGGGGGGGAGGTCCTTGAACGCGAAGCGCGACCACTGGCTGTTGCCCCGATGGACCGTCTCCACGAGCCTGCAGCGGCCGGTGATCGGATCGCTCCCCGGGGCGCGGAGGACGAAGCCGACGGCCTCGGTGACGGGCGGCGGCTTCTCGAGGAGCGTCGCGAAGCCACGCCGCGAGAACTCCAGGGTGAGCGCCCGAACGCGCCCCGCGGACAGGTCGAGGTCGATGGGGAGCGCGCGGGCCGCCTTGTAGCCATCCCGCGCCGTCTCTCCGGGCGGCAGCGGGATCTTCTGCGCCGCGACCATCGCCCGCGCCAGCTCCTCCCTGCCCGCGGCGTACTGCCGCTCTTCCGCTGCCGACAGCCCCCCCTGACGGGCCCGTTCATGCAGCTTGCCAAAGGCTGCCAGCCACGCCGTCAAGTCCATGGCGCCTCCAATGATTGTCCGTTCGGATTGTAACCCCATCCCGGTCGGCGCGCAAACCAGCCGGCTCGACGCTTGGGGGGGGGCTGTTGTACGTCTCCGCGCATGGCGGAGGCAGGACCTCGGGAGCCCGAACAGCTCGCGCTGCCGTTCGTCCCGCCCGCGCCGCCCGCCCCATCCGCCGCCGCCCGCTCGTGGGACGAGAACCGCGTCGCCTCGCTGCGCGAGGCCATCGCGCGCCACGCCGGCGAGCCGATCGCCTTGGAGATCCACGATAACCGTTCGATCATGGTCTCGTGGCGGCGCGGGCAGGAAGGCGTCGAGCTCCGCCTGCACCACATGTTCCTCGACGGCGGCGAGCCGGTTGCCCGCGCGCTCGCCGATTTCACCTCCGCCCGCCGGGCACGCCGGACGGCCGGCCGCCTCCTCGACGAGTACATCCGCGAACATCGCGGGCGCATCCGCCCGTCGCGCGGCGGCCGGCCGCTCGTCGCGCGGGGGCGCGTCCACGATCTCGCCGCGATCTTCCAGGCCGTGAACGACCGCTACTTCGGAGGCGCCATCGACGCGCGCATCGGCTGGGCGCGGGCGCCGCTCTCGCGCCGGCGGCGGACGATCAAGATGGGCGTCTACACGCACGAGACCCGCACGATCCGGATCCACCCCGCGCTCGACCGGCCGGAGGTCCCCCCGTACGTCGTCGCGTTCGTCGTCTTCCACGAGATGCTCCACCAGGCGTACCCGCCGGAGAAGGGTCCGACCGGGGCGAACCGCGTTCACACGCGCAGCTTCCGGGAACGCGAGAGAGAGCATCCCGATTGGGAGCGCGCGCTCGCGTGGGAGAAGGAGCATCTGAGGCTCCTTCTCGCGCGCCACCGGGCGTGAAGGGGAGGCGGGGGTTGGCCCGGGACGCGGGTTCGTTCCGCTCCGGAGGACGGCAGCGGAGGGGGAGGGCGCTTCGACCTTCCCGCCTCGCCGGAGCCTTCGGAGATCGGCCTTTCCTCACGAGCGGCCGCGGATGCGGCTCGTGCCTCCTCGTCCCATCTTGGGGGGGTGCCGCGCCCGACCGCCGCCCCGCTCGCCTGCCGGCTGGCCGCCCTCCCCCTCGTCCTCGCCTGCGCGTCCGCGGGACCCGGCACGCCGGCGGGGCCCGTCATCGTCTCGGTCGAGATCACCGGCGCCCACGCGCTCTCCTCCGGCGAGATCCTCGCGCGGCTCGCGACCGTTCCCACCCCGTGCTGGCCCTGGGCCGAGAAGAGCCGCTTCGATCCCGCGCGCCTGCGCAGCGATCTCCTGCGCATCCGGACGCTCTACGAAGCCCACGGCTACTTCGCGGCCCGGGTGGTCGAGACGGCGGTCGAGCCCGCGGGGAGAGGGAGCGTCCGGGTCCGGATCGTCGTCGACGAGGGGCCGCCCTCGTGCGTCACCTCCCTCGCGATCGAGGGACTCGCCGACCTGCCGGCCGCGACGCGCGCCGCCCTCCTCGGGAAGCTCCCGCTCGTCCTGGGCGACATCTTCACCGACCGCGCCTTCCGCGCCGCCCGCGCGGCCCTCGAGTCCCGCCTCGCCGGGGCCGGTTACGTGGGCTCGACGGTCACGCCCGCCGCCCGCGTGGAGCCCTCGTCGCACTCGGTCGCCGTCACCTACGCCGTCGTCCACGGCCCGCGCTACCGTTTCGGCGCCATCGAGGTTCACGGGGAGAAGGTCGTCTCCGCCGCCCGCGTCGCGGCCGAGGTCCGCAGCGCGCTCGCCCCCGGCGCACCCTACCGGCAGGAGGACCTCGCCGAGGCGCAGCGCCGGGTCTTCTCCCTGGGAGTCTTCTCGGCGGCGCACGTCGAGCACGGCACGCCGGATCCAGGGACGGGCACGGTCCCGGTCGAGGTCCGCGTGCGCGAGGCCCCCTTCCACACCCTCCGCTTCGGCGCGGGCCTCGGCGTGGACGTCGAGCACCAGGAGCTGCACGCGATCGCCGACTACACCGACCGCGACTTCCTCGGCGGACTGCGCCGCCTCGACTTCGACAACCGCTTCGCGCTCGTCTGGATCCCGAGCGTCTTCGCGCCCGCCTTCGCCGCCGCCGCCCCCGCCGGCCGCTCCTCGGTCGCGCTCACCCAGCCGGACCTGTTCACCCGCGGCCTCGATCTGGCCGTCCAGGGCGGCGTCGAGCGCGCCGTCGAGCAGGGGTATGACTACTGGGCCTTCACCGGCAGGCTCGCCATCCCCTGGCGCCCGACGCGCCGCCTCACGCTGACCGCGACCTACGCGCTGGGCGACTACCTCTTCCAGAACGGCTTCAACGGCATCGACCTTTCACCGAACGCACTCCTCCAGACGAGCTGTCCCACGAACGGCGCGCAGGGCAGCCGCTGCCTGCTTTCGTACCTGGAGCAGGCGCTCGCGTGGGATGGCCGCGACGACCCGATCGAGCCGCGCCGCGGCCTCTACTTCGCCCTCCTCCTCCAGGAAGGCGGCGGCCCGCTGGGCGGCGACTTCACCTACTTGAAGCTCTCGCCCGACCTGCGCCTGTACATCCCGCTCGGTCCGACGACCGTCCTCGCCTTGCGCGTGCAGGCGGGCGAGTTGATCCCCTACGGCGGCGTCGCGGGTCCGGGCCTTCCCGGCGGCCCGGTGACCGAACGGTTCTACGCGGGCGGCATCGACAGCGTGCGCGGCTACGGGGCGATGCGCCTCTCGCCGATGGCGCGGGTCAACACCTGCGCGGTCCTCCCCTGCCACAACCCGGGCAACTCGCTGGGCGTCGTGGACGTGCCGGTCGGCGGCGACGAGCTGCTGCTCGGCAACCTCGAGGTCCGGCAGAAGCTCTCGACCCACTGGCAGCTCGCCTTCTTCGTGGACGCGGGCGAGGTGAACCCGACCGCCTGGAGCGCCGACCTCTCCCCGGAGGCGCTCGCCGTCACCCCCGGCGTCGGCCTCCGCATCACAACCCCCGTCGGCCCCATCCGCGTCGACTTCGCCTACCGCGTGACCGAGCCGATCCGACCCGTCGTCTCCTCCTTCGGCCTGAACCCGCCGATAGGCCCCTCGCCGCCCACCGCCGCCATCGACACCTGCCCCTACCCTTACTTCCTCGTCCCCCAGACCGGCTGGGCTGCCGGCGGCAATCCCTACGCGCGCCCCTCGACCTGCGTGAGCCCATTCCTGAACCACTTCATCCCGTCGATCGCGATCGGCGAAGCCTTCTGACTTGGGTTTCGCCCTTTTGGCCATCGCGCTGTCGAGGAGGGGGCGCGCCGCCGCCAGACGCACGGGCGGTCTTCGTCGAAGGCGTACTGAAGTGCGTCGGGACGAAAACCGCCGAGCACCGAAGCGCCGGACCGACCGCGAGTAGGCGGGAAAGGGGTGAAACCCAAGTCTGACGGGGCCGTGGAAGAGCTGCGCGCCGCTGGCGGGGCTCACGCATGGGCCGCCCACCGCCGCCGGCGCCCCTTCGCGGCCTCACAGCCTGCTCGGGACCGCGTCGGCCTCGGGGACGGGCCAGTCTTCGGCGGAGAGGACACGCCACTCGCCGCGCTCTCGGGAGAGGACTAGGTCGATGCGGTAGGCCTCCGTCCCCCGGTGCCGGCGGTCGGAGGCGGCGAGCAGGACCTTGGCGCTCGCCTCGGCGCGCTCGCCGCGCACCTGCCTCACGATCACCCTCACCGGCCGCACCTCGCTCCATGGACGCGCCTTCAGGTATTCGCCGAATGCGCGCAAGAGCGCGTCGCGCGAGAGGCCGCGTTCGTCGTGGTAGCTCCGGCTCACGCGGTCTGCGAGGTCCGCGACGTCGCCCTGTTCGGCGTCGCGCGCGAGCGCCTCGATCACCCCCCGGACGGATCGTTCATCGGCCGTCCGGACGCGGATCCGGTAGGCGAGCCCCCCGAGGACGGCGGCGAACAGGAGCAACGCGACGTGCCGCCAGCCGAGCTTGTCCCTCTCCGCGTTCACCGGGGGAGGCGGGGGCCCGGGGACCGGAAGGCAAGGACGGCTCCCGCGCACGACCCTTCCTGCATTCCTTCGCGAGAAGAACCCGCGTCGCGGGCGGTCCGCGTTCCTAGGAGGCTCGCGTGAAATGGCTGCCTGCTGCGAAAGCCGATTCCTTCGCTGCGACGGGCGGCCGCGTCGCTTCGCTGCAAAACGTACTGCAAAGAGTACGTTTCCGCGGTTCACTCCTCGGGCGCCCGTCTCGCCTTGGGTCTCGGTTTTCTCGCGACGGCACCCATTTCACACCAGCCTCCTAGTGGACGATCTGTTTCAGGTCTTCTGCGAACTTCTTGCGAAGCTTCGGCGGCGCCTTGGCGAGCAGCTTCACGAACTGATCGCGGTGGCTCACGATCTTGTCGTGCGGGGCGCCGTTCATCACCCACTGCTCGAGCGCCTCCTCGAACTCGGCCGCCGCGTCCGCCGGCTTCTTGTTCTCGAGCAGCATGTAGCCGAGCTGCTGGTGGACCTCTGGGAAGTTCTGCTGCGCGCCGAGGGCGGCGTCATACGCCTTGCCGGCGTCCGGGAAATTCTTCTGGAGCTGGAGGACGTTGCCCTTCGCGTACCAGGCCTGGGCGGAGAAGGGATTGAGCTTGATGGCCTGGTCGTACTGGGCGAGGGCCCCGGCCTGATCGCCCTTCTTGTGGAGCAGGTCGCCAAAGATGAGGAAGTAGTTCTCGTCACGCGGCAGGCTCTTGTCGAGCCGGTTCATCATGGCGACGCCCGCGTCGCCGAGGCCCGCCGCGACCAGGGCCTTCGCGGCGGCGAAGTAGAAGTCGAGGACGTACGGGTCGAGCGCGAGGGCTTTGTCGAACATCCCCTGTGCCTGACCCTTCGTCGCCGGATCGTGGGTGAGCGAGAGACCGAGCGCCTCGTAGCCCGGGGCGTAGGAGGCGTCCGCGGCGATGGCCGCGCGCGCGTCGGCGACCGCCGCCGGTGACTGACCGGTCGCGAGGGAGAGCTCGGCGCGCGCGGTGTACGCCTGGGCGAGCAGCGTGGGCGACAGCTCCGTCTTCCGGGGGCCGAGCAGGGAGGCGAGGTCGCTCGTCGCGAGCGAGACCTTCTCGCCCTTCGCGATGGCGGCCCGCGCGCGGCCGATCAGGGCCCCGGGGTGGTCCGGGTTCGCCTGGAGCGCCCGCTCGAACGTCGAGAGCGCGTTGCCGGGGTCGTTCATGTCGAAGAAGAGCTGGCCGAGGTCGACGTTGAAGCGGGGCGTGCGCCAGTCCTTGCCCGCCTCGGTGAAGCTCTTCTTGGCGGCGGCGAGCATGCCGAGCCTGCGCTGCACCCGTCCGGCGACGTCGAAGAGGTGGCTGCCGCCCTTGGTCCGCTTGGAGAAGAGATCCTTCAGGAAGTCGAGAGCCTGCTGGGGCTTCCCTGAGTAGAGCATCACGAGCGCGTCGGCCGCGTAGTGCTCCTGGAGCGGCGCGCCGGCCCGATCCGCGCGGCGGACGAACTCCTCGGCCTGGACGCGGTAGTCGGGCAGGCCGAACTGCCCCCAGAGGAGGGCGTCGAGCTCGGCGTGGGTCGAGACCGCATAGCCGGCGGTCGAATCGAGGGCGAGCGCCCGATCGAGATCGGCGAGCGCCTTCTTCAAGTCGTCCGGCGTGTCCTTCTCCGCGAGGTCGCGCGCGTGCTTGGAGACGGCGTAGACCGACTGCGCCGTCTTGACGTGCCGGCTGTAAAACCAGAGCCCGGCGCCGAGGAGGGCGGCGAAGAGGACGATGTCCCGCAACGCGTGCCCCGCGCCCTCCTTCGGCCGGGCCCGCGGCTCGTCGACCGGCTCCGGAACGGCGGCCGGCGCCCTGGGGGTCTCGGCCTGCCGAGAGGCACGCTGCGACGACGAGGACTTGGCCATCCTTCGGACCTCTCTCATCCTTCTGGCGGGGGCGCCCGGAATACGATCACGCGATCGCGGCCGCGCGGCCCATCGGAAATCACGGGAGGACTCGCCTAACAGACCGGCGCGGCCCCCGTCAAGCAGCGCTCGACCGGAGCACCATCAGGGCTCCAGGCGGCGGCAGGCGGCCACCGGAGAGGGCGATCCGAGTCCCGTCGCCGTCCTCGAAGAACGTCTCGCAGACTCGCGATCCCTACTTAAGCCCAGAACTTGTGCGGATCTTTCGCTCTTATCCCGTCTGATTCACGGTCCGGCTGCTGCGGCGTGCTTTACGCGCGCCTCGTCGGTCGTCGCTCTCGCTTGCCCTTCTCGGCTGCGGTCTCGAACGCCCCGCTACGCCGTACCGTGAATCAGACGGGCTTATGGCGCAGGGTGACAACGCCGATCTCGCCACCTCATGCAGAGCTGCTGCAGTCCGCTCGCATCTGCGTCCTCTTTCGCCTATTCTGGCGTGGGATGTCATCACCCTCGCCGCTCGTTGCCGTCCTCCTCGGCGGTCCGTCCCCCGAGCATGAGGTCTCGATTGCGACCGGCGAGCGGGTCCTCGCGAGCCTCCCCGCCTCGAGGTTCACCGCTGCGCCGGTGTTCATCGACCCGATGGCGCGCTGGTTCTTCCCGCCGCTGCCCTACCCCCCCGGCAAACCCTGGCGCGAGGGACTCTCCGCCGCGACGGCGTGGCGGCCCGGGGACGGGCCCATGCCGTGGCGCCCCGACGCCTGCTTCATCGGGCTCCACGGCGCCTACGGCGAGGACGGGGTGGTCCAGGCGATCCTCGACGGGCTCGGCGTCCGCTACACGGGCTCCGGCGCGGCGGCGAGCCGGCTCGCGATGAACAAGGCAGCCGCCAAGGCGCGCTACCGCGAGGCCGGGCTACCCGTCGCGCCGGGAATCGAGATCCCCGTGGAGAGCTCCGCCGAAGAGGCGGCCTCGCGCGTCGCGCAGGAGCTCTCCGGTCCATGGGTCGTCAAGCCCCGCGACGGCGGGTCGAGCGTCGGCGTCCAGATGATTGACCGGCGGGAGGAGCTCACGGCGGCCCTCGCCCGCGGGCTCGCGCTGGGGCCGCTGCTCATCGAGGAGCGGATCACCGGCGTCGAGCTGACCTGCGGCGTGCTCGACGACTTCCCGGGTCGCGTTCCCCGCGCGCTCCCCGTCACCGAGATCCGCCCGCGCTCGGACTTCTTCGATTACCGCGCGAAGTACATCGCGGGCGCCTCGGAGGAGCTGACCCCCGCCCCCATCGGGGACCCCGTGGCCAGCGACGCGCAGCGGCTCGCGCTTGCCGCCCATCGGGCCCTCGACTGCACGGCCTACTCGCGATCCGATTTCATCCTGCGGCGGGGCGGTGGGCTCGTCCTCCTAGAGACGAACACCCTGCCCGGCCTCACCGCGACTTCGCTCGTCCCCCAGGAGGCCGCCGCCGCGGGGATCCCGTACCCGGCGCTGCTCACCCGCCTGCTCCAGCTCGCGCTCGGAGCCTGATCCGCGTGGCGCCGCGGGAACAGCGAGCTTCGAGGAGTGGAGGAGAGATGCTCATCGCATCTTCTCTCGCCATCCTGCCTCCGCCGGCGCGGCTGGCGTTCGCACCATCCCCCCCCAAGAACCCATCGCGCACGGATATCAGACGGGCTCAGGGTACGAGGACCGCGGCCCCCCGAAGCCGGCCCTCGCGCAGCGCGAGGAGCGCCTCCTCGGCCGCCGCCAGCGGGAACGCCGTCGTCTCCGGACGCAACCCGAGGCGCGCGGCGAGGGGGAGGAACTCCTTCCCGTCGCGACGCTCGAGGTTCGCGATCGATCGGAGTATCCGTTCGCGCCAGAGGAGCTCGTAGGGGAACGCCGGGATCTCGGACATGTGGATTCCGGCGCAAACCACGATGCCGCCGGGGCCCACCGCGCGCAAGGCCGCCGGCACGAGCGCGCCCACCGGGGCGAACAGGATCGCCGCGTCGAGGAGACCGGGCGGGGCCTCGTCCGACCCACCTGCCCACTCGACACCGAGCGACCGCGCAAATCGCTGCCCCTCGGCGTCCCCGGGCCGCGTGAAGGCGAAGACCCGGCGACCCTGGCTGCGCGCGACCTGCGCGACGAGGTGACCGGCCGCGCCGAAACCGTAGAGCCCGAGCCGCTCGCCCGCCCCGACGAAGCGCAAGGCGCGCGCGCCGATGAGGCCCGCGCACAGGAGCGGCGCGGCCGCGACGTCTGGGAAGCAGGCCGGAATGGGGAAGCAGTGACGGGCGAAGGCGACCGTCTCCTCGGCAAAGCCACCGGGCAGATCGCGACCCGTGAAGCGGGCCTGCTCGCAGAGGTTCTCGCGACCCTCGCGGCACTCCCGGCAGACGCCGCATGTCCAGCCGAGCCAGGGCACTCCGGCACGTGAGCCGAGCGGGAAGCCCGTGACGTCGGCCGCCCGCTCGATGACCTCCCCGACGATCTCGTGGCCGAGGACGAGCGGGAGATGGCCCGCGGAAAGCTCGCCCTCTCGCAGGTGCAGGTCCGTGCGGCAGACGCCGCAGGCGCGCACCCGGAGCCGGATCTGGCCCTCTCCGCAGTCGGGCCTCGGCAGGTCGGCGAGGCGGAGCGGCCGCCCGGGCGCGGCGAGCACCATGGCGCGCATCGTCACAAGTCTGCCAAGCCGCGGAGCGTCATGGAAGGGGCCGTGTTCAAACGGCTATGTTCAAGCGAGGAAGAGGACGTCTTCCCCGACTGGCGGCCCGCGCTCCCGCGTCACGAGGATAACGCGGCCTCACGCTCGGGCCCAGAGGGTCTTCATCGCGAGGCCGCCCTCGGCCACGATCCGCTCCTCATCCGGGTGACGGCCGTCCCGCACGAGGATCCTGCCCCCGACGGCGACCTCGCGAACGGCCCGCGGGGTGAGGCCGAAGACGATGGCGGCGAGCAGGTCGTCCTCGCCCGCGCCCGCGACCGAAGGGTCGGTCAGGTCCACCGTGAAGAAGTCCGCGGGCACCCCGGGCTGCAGCGCGCCCACCGGCAGGCCGAGCGAGCGGGCGCCGCCCTCCGTCGCCGCCGCGAAGAGGCGCCGCGCGAGCGAGTCGCGACCGCCGCCGGCCGGCCCGAGCGGCGCACGCCGGCCCGTGGAGAGACGGAGGTGGTAGTCCAACTCGCGCGCGTCCTCGAGCAGATCGATCTGCCCCTCACCATCCGTCCCGAGGGCGAGCGTCGCCCCGGCAGCCAGGAGCCGGTCCGCGGGTACGACGCCGTCGCCAAGATCCCGCTCTGTCGTCGGGCACGCGCAGACGTTGGCCGCCGCCCCGCCGAGTTGGCGGACCTCCCCCTCCGACAGGTGGATCGCATGGACCGCGGTGAATCGATCGCCGAGGAGCCCCTCGGCCGCGCACAACTCGACCGGCCGCAAGGAGTGCTCGGCCACGCACGCTTCGACTTCCTTCGGCTGCTCGGCCACGTGCATGTGGATGGGCATCCCCTGGGCCGCGGCATAGTCGCGCAAGGGTCCGAGCCACCCCCGCGGAAGCGCCCGGACGCTGTGGGGCGCAAGACCTACGGTGATCTCTGGCCGGCCGCAGGCGAAGCCACGCAACGCCTCGCCGGCCGAGAGCGCCTCGTCGGGCGAGCCATCGAGGAACCGCTGCTGGGCCGGGCTCGGTTCGCCCGTCGAACCGGCGCGCGCGTAAACGGCGCGCAGGAGACAGATCCGCAAGCCCACGTCGCGGGCGGCGGTCACGACCCGCAGCGCCAGTTCGTTGCGATCCCGGTAGCGCTCGCCACCAGGCCCGTGGTGGAGGTAGTGAAACTCTCCCGCCGACGTGATGCCCGCGCGGAGCATCTCTAGATGGCACAGCCGTGAGATGGCGTACAACTCGTCCGGCGAGACGGTGGCCGCGGCCCGATACATCTGCTGGCGCCAGCTCCAGAAGTCGTCACCCTGCCCCGCCCGCCACTGCGTCCGCGCCCGGATCGCCCGCTGGAAGGCGTGCGAGTGGGCGTTGACGAGCCCCGGCAGGAGCGCCCGACCGGGCAGCTTTTCGATCGGCACGCCTTCGAGGGGCGGGCCAAGGGAGTGGACGGCGCCCGCCGCGTCGACCGTCAGGACGGCCCGCTGCCAGCGGCCGGCAGCCCAAAGGAGCGAGGGCGCGAAGGCAAAAATGGCGGCGACCGCGGTGTCGGAGGGAGTCCGGCGTCAGAAGACGACGCGGGCCGAGAGGAGCCCGAGGAGAGCGAGACCGCCCGGCGGCGCCTCCCCGTCCTTGGCGATGGAAGTGAGCGTCCACCAGGCGCGAAACTCGGCGCCGATGCGGAGGAAAGCAATCACGAAATCGCAGCCCAGGTCGCCACCCGCGCCGAAGAAGCTCGCGTTCAGGTCGTTGCTGGCCGCCGCCTTCTGGGTGAGGAAGGAATCGTTGACCAGCGCGCCGACGTACGGCTGGAAGAGCGGCGAGCCGAGCCCCAGCCGCAGGCCGACGTCGACCGGCATGTAGGTCGATGTGGCCGCGCCCCCGGTCTGGAAGGGGATCCCGGAGAACAGCACGTCCTCCCAGAGCGCGAGGTTGACGGCCACGAGGTCGAAGCGTTCCTCCGCCATGAGCCCGAGCGCATAGCCTCCGGCGCTGGAATTGCTCGCCAGGTGCTCGCTGCCGAGCGAGCCCTGGATGAAAGAGCCGCCGGTGTTCACGAACGTACCCGCCACCCCGCCCTCGACGCCGACGCCGAGGTCGAGGGCCAGGGCCGGCGCAGACAGGACGAACAGAGGGAGAGCCGCGAGTAGGACCGCTTTGCGCGTCATCGTCATCGGACACCTCACTGGAGAGTCGGCCTATTCTGGCCTTTCCGGCAACCGGAACACAAGCGCCCTGTCGGCCGGTCGTGCCCGGGCTGGCGGGTCCGTCAAATGACGTAGGGGCAATTCCTTGACACCCCGACCCCCAGCGAGGCGAGAATACGAACGTCCGACGAACCCACGTCGTCTCTCAAGGACTCTCCCTATGCGGCGTCTCTCAGCCCTCGCGCTCCTCCCGCTCCTATCGCTTGCTGCCTGCTGTAGTTCGGGCAAGCTCAGCACCGCACCGGACGCGAATTTCCCGGAGAACAGCAGCAGCGGTAGCGGCGGCGGCTCCGGAACCAGCGGCGAGGCCAGCTCCGGGAACGGCTCCGGCAGCAGCAGCGGGTTCGTCCAGGGAGACGGCGGCACCGACGGCGGCTGGTACACGCCGCCCGGCAAGGCACCGGATTGCCAGCCGCTCGACAACCCGGTGCCCTGCGCCCAGTCCGCCGATTGCGGGAACCCGTCGGGCAGCCTCGATAAGGGCGAGCAGATCTGCCTCGCTCGCGGCTGCCAGCCGGCCGAATGCGCGCAATGCGGGCTCGCCGGGCAGCCGGACTGCCCGTTCCCACTCCAATGCCAGGCCGGCACGTGCGTCGCGATGCCGCCCGGAAGCAGCAGCGGTGGCGGCAGCTCGGGGACCGGAAGCTCGGGGACGGGTAGTTCGGGGAACAGCTCCGGCGGCAGCAGCGGCAATTCCAGCGGCGGCTCCGGCAACAGCTCCAGCGGCACCAGCGGCAACTCCAGCAGTGGCGTCTCCGGCAGCAGCGGCAGCGGCACCAGCGGCAACTCCAGCAGCGGCGTCTCCGGCAGCAGCGGCAGCGGCACCAGCGGCAACTCCAGCAGCGGCGTCTCCGGCAGCAGCAGCAGCGGCACCAGCGGCAACTCCAGCAGCGGCGTCTCCGGCAGCAGCAGCAGCGGCACCAGCGGCAACTCCAGCAGCGGCGTCTCCGGCAGCAGCGGCAGCACCAGCAGTAGCTCGGGTGGCAGCGGGTCTTCCGGCGCGAGCAGCGGCAGCTCCGGCGCGAGCGGCGGCTCGGGCGGCAGCGGGTCTTCCGGCGCGAGCAGCGGCAGCTCCGGCGCGAGCGGCGGCTCGGGCGGCAGCGGGTCTTCCGGCGCGAGCAGCGGCAGCTCCGGCGCGAGCGGCGGCTCGGGTGGCAGCGGGTCTTCCGGCGCGAGCAGCGGCAGCTCCAGCGGGAACGTGCAACCCGACGGCGGGGCGTGCCAAACGGATCCGGACCTGAACGGCGGTTGGAGCATGAACCAGGACTACGAGCTGGGGAAGGCGCTCGCCTCGGCCCTCGGCACCGTCGTCCAGGCGGCCAACGACATCGACCAACTCCTTCAGCTCCTCCAAGTCCTGGGCGCGCCGATCCCATCGTGGGCGACGACGCTGCTCAATGACCTTCTGAACCTCGAGTACCTGCTCTCGCAGCTCGACGTGACCGGCACCCTCCAGCTCGCCGGCGCACCCATGTCGTACACCGCGACGGAGACATGGCAAAGCATCGTCCTGGCCACCCCGCAGGGCGGCCAGATTGGCCTGGCCCCGGACCAGGACGGAGGCAGCGGCAACTTTTACTTCACGAGCCCGCCGCCGTATTCGGTGACGACGTGCAGCGGCATCGCGATCTTCCACAAGCACCGGCTCGACGGGGCCCTCAAGGGCATTCTGCCGCCGCTGCTCGACGCGGTCACGCAACTCGCGACCAACGGGCAGTACAACACGTTCCAGGATGCCATCAAGGCGCTGCTCGACTGCAACCAGTTCACGTCGACGGACGCCGGTCCGCCACCCGTTCCCGCCGAGCTGGGCTCGAGTTGCTCCCAGGACAGCGACTGCACGGCGTGCGAGCCGGCCCTGGGCTCGATCTGCGATCAGGCGACCTGCCAGCCGGGCTGCCGCAACCAGTACGATTGCGGCGCCGGCTTCTTCTGCGACGCCCAGGACGGTGGCCTCCCGCAGTGCAGCAAGGCCTACTACACGGGGGCGAGCACGACGCAGGTCTCTGGCAAACTCGATTCCTCCTGCCAAACGGACAGCGACTGCAACGGCGGGCAGACGGGAACGGGCGTCTACTGCCAGCCGACATCCGATGGCGACGGCGGCATCGAGCAGCTCCCGGACGGCGGGCTCGTCGGCTCCTGCGCGGCCGGGTGCAACCTCGTCGACAACCTCGCCTGCGCCCAGGGCGACATCTGCGACAATGCTCCGGGCGATTCGAAGTTCGGGAAGTGCCAGACCAACGACACGTCGGTTGGGAACGCGAGCCCGGTGAATCAGACGCAGAGCGGCTGCGCCGGTCCCGGCGGCGGCTTCCCGGACGCCGGGTTCGTGGCGGGCCCCGGAACGATCCTCTGCCAACACGTGTCCGATCTCCTCCTCGCGGAGCTGACGAAGTTCCTGGACAACCTCGTCTTCAACGTCGGGGTCGCACAGGTGCAGGGGCAGTGCACCGTCCAGGACGCGAACGACCTGACGAACGGGGTCTGGACGGGCGACATGCTCTTCCTCCCGATCGGCGGTCACTTCCAGGCGACGCGCACTTCTGGGCCCTGAAAAGGCCCGGCCTCTGCGTGACTTGATTCGAGTCGCAGGCGGCGCCTATAACCCCGGACCGTGGCGCGGCCCGAGGTGGAGTGGATCGGCGGGGCCATCCATCTCGCCGACAGCGTGCTCTGGTTCGATTCGCCCCGCCGTCGGGCGCTGTCCTTTGTTTCTCACGCGCACGGCGATCACATCGCCCGCCACGAGCGGGTCATCGCGACCGACGCGACCGCCCAGCTCATGGCCGAGCGGCTCGGCGGTCTCGATCAGGTCCTCACCGTCCCGTACGACCAGCCCTTCGACGTTGGGCCGCTGCGCCTGACCCTTTTCCCCGCCGGCCACATCCTCGGCTCCGCCCAACTCCTCGTCGTTCGGGCCGGCCGTCGCATCGCCTATACGGGTGACCTCTGCCTGAGTCCCGGGCTCACCGCCGAGCCCGCCTCCGTCGTTCCCTGTGACGTGCTCGTCATCGAGGCGACCTTCGGCCATCCGCGCTTTCGCTTTCCCCCGCGGACCGCCGCGCTCGAACAGGTGGAGGGCTTCGTGCGCGACTGCCTGGCGCGGGACGAGAGCCCGATCCTCCTCGCTTACGCCCTCGGCAAGAGCCAGGAGGTGATCCGCCACCTCGGGGAGCAGGGCCTCACGCTCCGCGCCGACGACCGGATCTGCGACATCTCGCGGATTTACGAGCGCGCCGGCTGCCCCATGCCGCCCGTGACGCGCTTTCGGGGAGACCTCGGCCCCGGCGAGGTCCTCATCCTCCCGCCGCACCGGGCGCGCACCCCGTCCGTTCGCCGGCTCCCGCGTCGGCGCAGCGCCGTGCTCACCGGCTGGGCGGTCGACGAGAGCACTCGGTATCGCTTCCACGCCGACGCGGCCATTCCGCTCTCCGACCACGCCGACTTCGACCAGCTCCTCCGCTATGTCGAGGAGAGCGGGGCTCGGGAGATCTACACCGTTCACGGCTACTGCGAGCCCCTCGCCCGCGAGCTCTGCCGGCGCGGCATCCGCGCTCGGCCCCTCGACGCCGGCCGCCAACTCGAGTTGTTCTAGATGATCGAGTTCACGATCTCCGCGGACAGCGCCGGGCAGCGGCTCGACAAGGCGCTGCGCCGCCTCCTGCCGGAGGTCCCCCTCTCCCACCTCTACAAGCTCCTCCGCACCCGCCGGGTTCGGGTCAACGGTGCCCGCGCGTGGGGAGAAACGATCCTCGCCGAGGGTGACCGGGTTGTCGTCCGCGGCGATCGGACCGCGCTCCTCGCGGCACGTCCGATCGCGCCGCGGCCACCGCCCCTCGACGACTTCCGGGCCGCGATCCTCTACGAGGACGAGCACCTCCTCGCCTTCGACAAGCCCGCCGGGCTCGCCGTCCACCCGGGGAGCGGCCTCGTCGGCGCGACGCTCGTCGACCTCGCCCGCGCCTACCTTCCCCCGGCCGCCGCCGGAGAATTCGCCCCCTCGCCGGCCCATCGGCTCGACCGCGACACCTCCGGCATCGTGCTCGTCGCCAAGACTCGTCGCGGCATGGTCGGGCTCGCCCACGCCTTCGAGGAAGGCGCGGTCGAGAAGCGCTACCTCGCCCTCGTCAAGGGCCGGCTCGTCCCCGCCACGGGATCGATCGAACTCCCCCTCGCCGAGCACCAGCAGACGCGCCGAAGTCGCGAGGCTCTCGGCGTGCGCTTCCAGCCGGCCGTTACCCGCTATCGTACCCTCGCGGCCGTTCCGCTCGCGAGTCTGCTCACCTGCCGGATCGAGACCGGCCGCACGCACCAGATCCGCCGCCACCTCGCCGCCTCCGGCCACCCGGTCGCCGGAGATCGCCGATACGGCGACTTCCCGTTCAACCGGCAGCTCAAGGCGGAGACGGGGCTCGCTCGGATGTTCCTGCACGCGGCGGCCTTGCGGCTCTCCCACCCGATGACGGGACGGCCCCTGGCCTTCGCCTCGCCGCTCCCCGGCGCGCTCGCCGCGGTGCTCGAACGGCTCGGCCTCGCCTCGTCAGCGGGCGAGCTTCATCGCGAGCACGAGAAGGAGCGCGAGGCCGACCGCCCCGAGGAAGATGATCGCGTAACCGCCGAAGTAGTGAGCGAGACTCGGCTCCGCCTCGGGCAGGGGGGGCCGCGGCTCGGGCGGAATCGAGGCTCCCGGATCCGTCACGCCCGCTGATGTAACCTCGGGAAGAGCGCCGTTCAACCCGTCTTATTCACGGTACGGCGTAGCGAGGCGTTCGAGACCGCGAGCCGAGAAGGGCAGGCGAGAGCAACAACCGACGAGGCGTCGCGTAAAGCACATCCCCCAAGTCGTTTGGAGGGTGGCAACCCCCCCTTCGGGAGGCGCGGGATCGGACGCCGCAGCAGCCGGACCGTGAATAAGGCGGGTTCAACGGCCGTAGGCGAGGCCGAGGTAGACGACCTGCCGCTGGTAAGCGAGGCCGTTCTGGAAGAGGTCGTTGCGGTAGTAGCCCCAGCGTAGTTCGAGGGAGAGATGAGCCCCGAGGTCCCGCGAGAGCTTGATCGAAACTTCGTCGAGGTCGTCGTCGTCCTCGAGAAGCAGCAGCTCCGGCGACAGGTAGAGGCCATCGGGGTAGCTCGTGAGCTGGACCGCTCCGGTCGCGACCGCGTAGACCTCTCCCGGGAGCACGAGGCCGAGGAGCGCGGTGAGGCGGTGGCGACGGAAGCTCTCACCATAGGAATCGGCCGCGTCGTCGATGAAGCTGTACGTCGCAGAGAAGACCCACGAACCGGCGAAGCTATAACCGGCGCTCGCCGCCTGGTACCAATCGAAGCGGCGCCCGAGGATCGCCCCGTCGGCGGCCAGTTGCGGTCCCTGGTAGTACTGGGGGAAGAGGCGCCAGTCCGCGAAGAGCGTGTGCCGCCGGGCGGGGCTCGCCGACAGCTCCGCCGACAACGCCGGGCCGGCTTCGCTGAAATCGGGGTCGGAGAAGTAGTCGAAGACGCGGTAGCCGGCGCGCACGGAAAATCGCGTCGCGAGGAAGGGACCGGCGACGAGGGTCGCGCCGCCCCCATAGTCGTCGTAAGCCCGGTTGTCATCCCCCGGCCAGAAGGCCCGATCGCCGGTGAAGATGTCCTTGCCCTCCGCGTCCAGCCGCAGGACGAGCTTGCGAGAGAGGCCGATCGCGTGCCGGGCCTCGCCCTGCGCGACCACGGTGTCCGCGGGCGCCTGGTCGGGAAACAGCCTCGTCCCGATGTCTGCCGTCACGTCCGTCCGCTGCCGGTCCCCGGGCCTGCCCGAGAGCACGAGGTGGCCATCGGCCTGCAGGAACTCGTCCCCCACGACCAACGCCTGGGGATCCGACTCGAACGTGCGATAGACGTTGGAATCGTACCCCGTGTCGGTCGCGACGCGGCCCGTGAGCTGCCAGGTCGCCGCCTCCGCCGCGGGCGCGGCAACGACGAAGGAGAACAGGATCGCACACCGGGAGACCACCCTCCGACGAACGCTACCACACCACCCGAGCAGAAGCGCCGTCCTCCGTCGCGTTCGTGACGCGCCGACCTATGGCGCGAGCGCCTGCCGCCGCGCGATCCGTTCGAGCGCTTCGAGTCCCCGGCGCGCGACGGCGTTGCCACGCGTCACCGCGAGGTCGAGGACCGCCTGCACGTCCGGGCCCGTCTTACCCGCGGCCTCGGCGGCCTCCCAGACGAGCCGAGCGGCCTCGGGGTCCCTCGGCAGCCCCCGCAGGGCTGCGCAGGCGTGGGACAACGCGCCCCCGGCCTCTCCGCCGTCGAGCTTCACGCGCGCGAGCGAGAGGTGGCTCGTCGCCGCGAGCAGCGGATCGAGCGAAGTGCAGGCAAGCGCGCGGGACAGCTCCACCTCGGCGCGGTCGGGCGCCTCCGTGGCGAGGGCCTGTCCGAGCATCGCGTGCGCGGCCGGCAGGTCGGGGCGGCGCGCGAGGGCCGCCTCGATGGGCGATCGAGCCTGCGCCGGGAGCCCGACCGCGAGATGGGCCCAACCGATCTTGAGGAGCGAGACCACGTCTCCTGGGTCCCTCGCCACCGCCTCCCGCGCGGCCCGGACCTCGTCCCAGAGTGGCCCGGTGAGGAGCCGCAGCGTCGCCCCGGCGCGGCCGCTGCGCGCCTTCCAGAGCAGGACGAGCGCGGCGAGGTGGACTGCGAGGAGCGGGGCCGACACCGGGGCGGTCGATAGCCGGTAGATCGCCTGAAAGTCGCCCGGCAAGCCGATGAGGCACATCGCCGGATAGAAGACGAGGGCAAACGAGAGCTGGATCTCCGCGATACGGGCCAAGAAGAAGTTCCAGGAGGCCCGTCCTGGACGGCGAAACACCTTCACGAGCGCCGCCGCCCCGATGGCCACGGTCACCAAGTTGCCGGCGAGCGCCACGAAGAGGTCGCCGTACGCGCCAAAGCTCCGGTCGGGGACGACATACCCCCAGTAGAAGAGGAAGTGCCATCCGACGATCCGCCCCCCCAGCAGCCAGACGGCCACGCAGTGGCCCAGCTCGTGCAGCACCACCGCCGGCGGCGTCGCGAGGTAGAAGGCCGCCGCTCCGACGAGCCTCCGCCCCGCCGGCGTCAGCTCTTGATCGAAGGCCGCGCGGCCGCTCCGGAGGAGCCGCAGCACCGTCCAGCCGGCGATACCCACGTAGAGCCAGGCGATCCCGTTGAAGACGCCCGCCCAGGTTGGCATGGGATGGATCTAGCGGGGCCGCCTACCCGGATCAACGTATCGAGGGATCGGTCTGCGCGGGAATCCTCGCGGCGTCCTCCGCGATTGGGGCCGCGGGGGGGCTGGCGGCCCCGGAGACGATTTCCAGAAGAGCGAGCGCCCCTCTCGCGCGAGCCACACCGAGGCGGGTTCAGGCTTCCCGTCGCCGCCCGAAGAGGGCGGCACGGCGCCGCTCCAGATCCCGACCTCGGCGGAGGTTCTCGAGCACTTCCGGCCCGAGGGCGCCCAGGAGTCTCCCGTCACCATCCACGACCGGCAAGCGAGGGAATCGCGCACCGGCGAGGTCGCGCAGCGCCGTCTCCAGCGGCTCGTCCGGGGTGGCGGTCGGGAGCGGCGCCTGCATCACCGTCGTGACCGGCGTCCCGGTCTCGTCCGGCACCGCGAAAAGCTGCGTCGCGAGCACGCCCCCGAGGAGCCTTCCGTCCGCCGCCACCACGAAGAACGCCCCATCGCCCGACGTTCGGATCCGCGCCGCCACCTCCGCCGTGGTGGCCACGGACTCGACGATCGGAGGATGGCGATCCATGACCTGACCGACCGTGAACCGACGGGTCAAGTCCTCGATCTGCGCCTGCCGGGCCTCCACGCCGGCGCCGGCGAAGACGAAGACCGCGATGAGGAGGAGAAGGATGTTCCCGACGTACAGGCCGCCGATGGCGAGCAGCACGGCCAGGATCTTGCCGACGAGCGCCGCACCCTCCGTCGCCCGCACGCGCCCGAGGACCGGCTGGAGGATCGCGCGCAAGATTCGGCCGCCATCCATGGGGAAGGCCGGCAGCAGATTGAAGGCCGCGAGCGCCAGGTTGATCTCCCCGAGGTAGAACGCACCGAACTTGACGTCCGGCAGGGCCGCCGGCACGAAGCGCCAGAGCGCGACGCCGGCCAGTCCGAGGACGCCGGAGGCTGCCGGCCCGGCGAGGGCCATCAGCCCGTCCCAGACGGGGCGGGCGGGCATCCGCGTCATCTGCGTCACGCCCCCGAGCATCATGAGGGTCACGCTCTGGACCTCGGCTCCCGCGTGAACCCCGACCGCGACGTGCGACAGCTCGTGCAGGAGCACGCAGAGGAACAGGGAGACGGCGAGCGCGACGCCCCAGACGCAGGGGCCGAGGACGGTCGCGCGCGCCGGCAGGCCGGCCATCCGGGCCGCGGCGGCGAACTGGTCCCCGATCACGAAGGCCAGGTACGGCAGGATGAGCAGCAAGCTCCAGTGGAGCCGCACGGGGATCCGGCCGAGCCGGAAGATCGTCCAAGAGCCGCGGAACATCCCGGACATCATGGGCCCGGCGAAGCCGGATGGCCCGGCCGCTTGCTTGCTCACAGTTCGTCTTGTTCAAGAGGGGCCTAGCGAGGCATACGAGATGGCCGCCGAGAAGGGCGAGCGAGCGCGACGACCGGCGAGGCGGGCGACGAGCCACCCAAAAATCGTCGTACGGGGGGCAAGCCTCCCGTTCGCAGGCGCGGGATCAGACGCCGCAGCAGCCGGACCGTGAATAAGACGGGATCATGCCTCCCGCCGAATCGGCGGGGGCGCCGCGAGGGCGGGCTTCCCCGCCGCCGCAGGCGCCTGCGTCTCCATCTTGCAGGTCCCCTCGAACATCACGCCCTTCTCGATCGACAGCGTCGGCGCCTGGAGGTTGCCGCGGACCTTGGCCGGCTGGTGCAGCTCGATCAGGCTCTTGGCCATGATGTTCCCTTGCACCTCGCCGTTCACCATGACCGACCCCGCGATGATCTCGGCCTGCACCCTCGCCCCCTCGCCGATCACGAGCGTGTCGTTGGTCCGGATCTCGCCGGTGAACTTACCGTCGATGCGTACGGTCCCCTCGAACGAGAGCTTCCCCTCGAATTCGCTGCCCTGACCGAGCAACGCGTTCAACTCCCCCATGCGGGCCTCATCCTCTCGCTTCAACGCCATCGGTCTCTCCTTGGCCGGCGGCCGCGCCGCCGGCACCCGCTCGGGGGCGACGAGGACCGTCGAGGGCGCGCCCGCCGCCTTCTCTTCGTCCTCATCCCCCCTCCTTTTCTTGAAGAACGCCATGCTCCACCCATAAACTCTTTCTCACTCCTTCGCCCTCCGTTGCAAGAGGTCGAAGAGACGGGTGAACTCCTCGTGCGACGCGAAGGGAATCTCGATCGTACCCTTGCCGCGCCGCGCCTGAACCCGCACACGGGCCCCGAGTGCTCGCGCGAGCGCCTCCTCGGCGTGCCGCACCTCCGGCGAAGGTCCCGCCGGCTTCGCACCGCCCGGCCTTCGCGCCTGCCGCACGAGCCTCTCGACGGCGCGCACCGAGAGCTGCCCCTTGACGGCAAGCTGGCCAATGCTGAGCATCACCGTCTCATTGGGCGCACCGAGCAAGGCCCGCGCGTGGCCCATGTCGAGCTTCCCGGCGGCGACCGCCTCGCGGATCTCCGGCGGGAGCTTCAGGAGCCGCATCACGTTCGCGACGGTCGCACGGTCCTTCCCCACCCGCGCCGCCGCCTCTTCCTGCGTAAGGCCGCCTTCCTCGCAGAGCCGCTGGTAGGCAAGCGCCGTCTCCAGCGGATCGAGATCCTCACGCTGGAGGTTTTCGACGAGCGCGGCCTCGAAGGCCGCCGCGTCGCCCATCTCGCGGACGATGGCCGGCACCTCATGGAGCCCCGCCCGCTGCGCGGCCCGCCAGCGCCGTTCCCCGGCGACGATCCGGTAGCCGTCCTCCCCCTTGCGCACGAGGATGGGCTGGAGCAGCCCCTTCTCGCGGATGGATGCGGCCAGCTCGTCGAGCGCGGTCCCGTCGAAGCGCTTGCGGGGCTGCTCCTTCTCGGGGTGGATCCGCTCGATGGCGATCACGAGGATCCCCGACCGCGGCGGCTCCGCCAGCGCCGTCTGCGACGGCCCCCCCGGCGCGGGGATGAGGGCGGAGAGGCCCCGCCCGAGGGCAGGCCGCCGAGCGCTCCGGGGGTCGTTCACCGCGCGGCCTTCGGGGGCCGCGCCCCCTCGCAGCCGCGTCGCGGCGTCCAGACTGCGAGGGGGTGGTCTTGAAGCCGAGGGGTCCTGCCTTCCGCCGCCCCCCCCGTCGCACCTCGTCGCCGTAGGGGCGTCGCTGGATCCTCGCACGGCACGAGCTTCCTCGAAGGCGAGCGATCAAGCATGCAGCCGCCCTCCGTCCAAGGGGCGAACCTCGGCCGCGACCTCGCGCTCCGCCCTGCGGTCAAGCAGCTCCCGCGCCAGCGCGAGGTAGGCCTGGCTGCCCCGCGATTCGAGGTCATAGAGGAGCGCGGGCTTGCCGTGGCTTGGGCTCTCGGCGAGTCGGACGTTGCGCGGAATGACCGTACGATAGACGCTCGCGCCGAAGTGGCCACGGACGTCCGCCTCGACCTGCCGCGCGAGGTTGTTGCGCGGGTCGGTCATGGTGATGGCGATCCCCTCGACCCGGAGGGCGGGGTTGAGGCTCTGCCGGACCGCCTCGATCGTTTCGATCAGCGCGGAGAGCCCTTCGAGCGCGTAGTACTCCGCCTGCAGGGGAATGAGCACGCCGCCCGCCGCGACGAGAGCGTTGACGGTGAGCAGCCCCAGGGATGGAGGGGAGTCGATGAGCACCGTGTCGAAGTCCGCGGCGGCCGGCGCGAGCGCCGCGACGAGCCGACTCTCGCGCCGCGGGGAGCTCACGAGGTCGATCTCGGCCCCGACGAGATCGCGGCCGGCGGGCAGGACCGAGAGGAACGCGAGCTCGGTCGGCCGCAACGCCTCGGAGAGCGGCGTATGTCCCAATAGGACATCGTAAGCGGCGGGCTGGGTGTCGCGGGGGATGCCGAGTCCGCTGCCCGCGTTGCCCTGCGGGTCGAGATCGACGAGAAGAGTGCGCCGCTCCGAGGCGGCGAGGGAGGCGGCGAGGTTGACCGCGGTCGTCGTCTTGCCCACCCCCCCCTTCTGGTTCGCGACCGCGAGTACGTACGCCATGATCGGCTCGTGGCCCGGCATCGCACGGCCCAGGCGACCTGTCAAGACAGCCCGATCGTCCTACGACCCAAGCTTCGCCCCCGCCCCGCGTGTCGTTGCCCCCCAAAGGGCCGCCGAGGCCGGGAACCGGCTCTCCGATCGAAAGCTTCCAGGGCCCCGTCCGCAGCCTCCAAGCCTTCGATCGCAGCCTCCAGGGCTCCGTCCGCAGCCTCCAGGGCTCCGTCCGCAGCCTCCAGGGCTCCGTCCGCAGCCTCCAGGGCTCCGTCCGCAGCCTCCAGGGCTCCGTCCGCAGCCTCCAGGGCTCCGTCCGCAGCTTCCA
>JAKAPL010000059.1 GCA_021807105.1 Myxococcales bacterium
AGGCTTCGTCCGGCGCGGACGGAGGCTCGTCCGGTCCCGACGGAAGCTTCAGCGGCTCGGACGGAGGCTTGGGGGCCATCGACGAAGGCCCCACGCCAGCGGACGAGGGGCCGTCCGACGCGATCGGAGCCGCGGCGCCGCCGGACGGAAGCCCGGAGGCTGCGGACGGAAGCCCGGAAGCTGCGGACGGAAGCCCGGAGGCTGCGGACGGAAGCCCGGAGGCTGCGGACGGAAGCCCGGAGGCTGCGGACGGAAGCCTGGAGGCTGCGGACGGAGCCCCGGAGGCTGCGGACGGAGCCCCGGAGGCTGCGGACGGAGCCCTGGAGGCTGCGGACGGGGCCCCGGACGACCGACGAGGCGTCGCGTAAAGCCCCCCACGAGGAGGTACGGAGCGAGCACACCCCCCATGTCGTTGTAGGGGTGGCAAGCCCCCCTTCGGGAGGCGCGGGACCCGACCCGGACCTCGTCCTGCCTCCCGGGGCTGTACGGATCGGCTCGGCCTCGGCGGCGCCGCTCCTGTTACCATAGGGTCGGTGGCTTCCCTCTGGGTTCGCGCGGCACCCTGGCTCGCCGCGGCGTCGCTCGTCCTCGCGACACCCGCGCGCGCGGTGGGCTTCGACCTCACGCTCCTCGGGGGGGCGGGGATCCTCGGGGGCTTCCCGGCGGCGTGGACGGGCGAGGTCTACTCCGGCTCGCTCACCCCCACGCCGACGGGGACGACGCTCTCCTCCACCGGCTCGACGGGGCCGAGCGGCGGCTGGGGCGTCCAACTCACCATCGGGATCCCACTCCCGTCCAGCCTGACCCTCGAGATCACCGGTCTCTACGAGGCGCTCTTCGCCGAGTACCAGCCGGGCTCGCTCCGGTTCACGCCGCAGAGCGCGGACGTGATCGCCGGGCCGATGTCGCTCGGAATCGTCGCCCTCCCGTTGCAGCTCCGCTGGACGCCCCCGGGGGGATTCTCGGTCTTCGCGGGGGTGGGCCCCGCCGCGAGCACCCTCGCCCTCCTCGTCGACTCCCCGTCCCCCGAGACGGACTTCGAGGCGCGCGCCTTCGACATCGATCTCCGCGCGGGGGGCGACTTCGAGCTGGCACGCTGGGGTCACGATCGGACGTTCGGCGTCGCCGCCGGCCTCGTCGTCGAGGCAGACACGGACGGCTGGGCCAAGGCCCTCTTCCTGAGCATCCGGCTCTTCTCGGGGGCTCCCGAACCGGCGCCCCCCCGCTCGGCCGACCCCTGGTGAATCTTTCACCAACGAGCGAGCTTCAATCTCGGCCGCTGGCCGGGTGGGCCCCGCCCCGTCGGCCATTGCCTCCCCCGCTCCCGTTCCCCTCCCTGTCCCAGAGACCCTGAACCTCTTCGGGCGCGGGGCCCCGAAGACGTTGCTCGGGAACGACCAGCCCAGGCGCCAACGGCTGAATCCTTCTCTCTTTCAGCCACTTACCAGTGGAGCCGATCGGGATCGAACCGACGACCTCTAGAGTGCGATTCTAGCGCTCTCCCATCTGAGCTACGGCCCCGTCCTGCGACGGCGAAGGGGTTGTAGCGGACGATGGATGGGGGGTCAAGAGACTCAAAGCCCCTCGCCGGACCCGGCGACCCACCTCCGATGCGTGCCCGCATCGAGCAATCCCCTCTCCGCTAGGCGGGGGAGAGGGCTGGGCGCGATCTCCCGCGGGCGGAGGGACTCCGGCTCAGCCCAACAGCCCCCGGGTGCGGAGGACCTCGGCCACCAGGACGGCGCCGCGGGCGGCGCCCGCCTTCGTGTTGTGGGAGACGAGGACGAGCTTGATGCCGTTCTCCAGGACCGCGTCCTCGCGCAGGCGGCCTACCGTCGTCGTCATGCCGCCGCCGGCTTCGCGGTCGAGGCGGGGCTGGGGGCGGTAGGGGTCGTCGTGGACCTCGATCCAGCGGGCGGGGGCGGAGGGGAGGCTGCTCGCGGGGCCTCCTTGCCCAAAGCGCGCCAGCGCGACCCGGACCTCGTCGAGCGAGGCCGCGCGACCCAGGCCCGCGAAGACGGTCTCGGTGTGACCTTCGAGCACGGCGACGCGGGTGCAGGTGGCGGAGACGCGCGCGAGGTGGGGAACGATGGCCTCGCCTTCGAGGCGGCCGAGGATCTTACCGACCTCGCGCTGGACCTTCTCCTCCTCGCCGGGGATGAATGGGATCACGTTGTCCACGATGTCGAGTGCGGCGACGCCCGGCGAGCGGCCGGCGCCGGAGCATGCCTGCATCGAGGTCATGACGACGGACCGCAGGCCGAACGCTTCGGCGAGAGGGGCGAGGACGACGGCGAGACCAGTGGTGGTGCAGTTAGGGATGGGGGTGACGTAGCCCTTCCAGCCGCGGCGGCGGCGCTGGACATCGAGGAGAGCGGCGTGGCCGGAGTTCACGGGAGGAATGAGGAGCGGAACGTCGGGCTCGTAGCGGAACGCGGAGGCGGTGCTGACGACGGGGACGTCGCGGGCATACACGGGTTCGAGCTGGCGGGCGGCGTCGCTCTCGACCGCGGAGAAGACGCAGGCGAGGCCGGAGGTGGGCATCGACGCGGCCTCCTCGACGGGCAGGGCGGCGAGCTCGGGCGCGAGCGCTCCCCCCGCGTACCCGCAGAAGGCCCCGGTGGGATCGGCGAGGGCCTCGCGCAGGGTCTTTCCGGCGGAGCGCCCGGAGGCGGCGACGCGGGCGATGCGAAACCATGGGTGATCGGCGAGGGCGGCGAGGAGCTGCTGGCCGGCGAGGCCGGTGGCGCCGACGACGGCGACGGCGAGCTTTTCCATGCCCCGCGGTCTACGACGTAGGCGCGGGAGGGTCAACGTGGGTTAGAGTCGCGGCGTGCCACCCCCTCCGCTTTCGAGCCTCTCGGCCGTCCCTCGGCCGGCGCGCCCGTCACCTTGCCCCGCGTTGCCGGACCGGCGGCGCGAGGTCTACCCCGAGGCGAGCGACGCCCAATGGGGTGACTGGCGCTGGCAGGCGCGGCAAATGCTCGGAACGCTCGACGAGCTTTCCGCCCGCTTCCCGCTCACGGACGAGGAGCGGGCTGGGGTCGGAGCGGCCGACGCGCGCTTCCGGCTGGGGATCACGCCCTACTACCTCGCGCTCGCCGACCCCCGCCACTTCTGGTGCCCTATCCGCCGCCAGGCGATCCCGCTGCCGGCCGAGGCCCGCGCCGCGCCGGGAGAGGCGCGCGACCCGCTGGGTGAGGACGCGATGCGGCCGACCCCCGCGATCGTCCACCGGTACCCGGACCGCGTGCTGCTCCTCGCGACCGACCGCTGCACGGTCTACTGCCGCCACTGCACGCGCCGGCGGCTCACGGGCGGCGGCGAGGGAGAGCTCTCCCGGAGCGCGCTGCGCGCGGCGGTCGCCTACCTGCGGCTCCACCCGGAGGTCCGCGACGTGCTCGTCTCGGGCGGCGACCCGCTGCTGCTCTCCGACGAACGGCTCGAGGAGCTGCTCTCGGAGATCGCGTCGGTACCGTCGGTCGAGATGATCCGGATCGGCACGCGGGCGCCAGTCACCTGTCCGATGCGGGTGACGCCGGCACTCGCACGCCTGCTGCGTGCCTTCGCGCCGCTCTTCGTGGTCACCCACTTCAACCACCCACGGGAGATCACCCAGGAGGCCGCGGCGGCCTGCGAGCGCCTCGTGGACGCCGGCGTGCCGGTCGAGAACCAGACGGTGCTCTTACGGCGGCTGAACTCGTCGGCGCGGACGATCGCCGACCTGAACCGGCGCCTGCTCATGCTGCGCGTGCGGCCCTACTACCTGCACCAGGGGGACGTCGCGGAAGGGACGGATCACCTGCGCACGCCGCTCTCGGCGGGGATCGCAATCCTCGAAGCGCTGCGCGGCCACACGACGGGGCTCGCGGTGCCGCACCTCGCGGTGGACCTGCCCGGCGGCGGCGGGAAGATCACACTCCAGCCGGACTATGTGCTCGAGAAGGCGCCGGGCGCGTGGACGTTCCGCAACTTCCGGGGCGAGCGTTACGTCTACCCCGAGCCGGCGGAGCGCGACTGCTCGTGCCCATACGAAGAGGTCTTCTATTCGCCGGGGTTCGGAGGGAGCGCCGGGCAAGGCGACGCGACGAAGCGGCCGGTAATCGAGCCGGCGTCGCCAAAGTCCACGGCGTAACTGCCCGAGGCGGTGAGGAGGCCCGCGAGGTCGACGCGGTCGAGTTGCACGCCGCCGTCCAGCCCCGTCGTGAAGCCGAAGCCGCCGCCGTCGCCGTCCTGCCAGTCGAACTCCGCCGTCGCGCCCAAGGGCGGCAGGATCGCGGCGACCGGGTAGGCGCCGGGCTCGTCGCCCGCGACGTAGAGGCGGACGACGTTCCAGGGAGCGGGCAGGCCGCCGTCCTCGAGCCGGCCGCACATGTCGGCCACGTCCGAGAGGGAGACGAGCGTGCGGGGCGTCCCGCCGTCCGCGCCCTCCACCCGGTAGATCGCCGAGGCGAGATCGAAGGCCCGGCCGCTGACGGACCCCTCCGACGCGGTCGAGCCGGGCGGAATGCCGCCGTCGGCCGGAGGAATGCCGCCGTCGCGGGGCGACGAGCCCGCGTCGAGCACGTCGAGAGGGTTATGGTAGACGGCCCCCGGAGGCTCGAAGGCCGGGGAGAAGCAGGCGGTGAGCGGCGCCGCGACGAGGAAGGCCCAGAGCCCGCGCATCGAGAGTGCACGCTACGGGCGCTGGCGCCGAAGGTCAAGCGCGGCGTGGCTGGATGTTGCGCGGCGTGGCTGGAGCTACCCCGAAATTGTTGGAAGTTAAGAGCTGACGAGGAGCGGCGCGCGAACCTTGGCTATGAGGAATCCAGGAAACCTGGAGGTTTTCCTCCTGTCTTCCTGCTTCGGAAATGGGCAATGAGCAGACAGGGATTCCAAGGGTTGCACCCTGTTCGCCGATAGAGGGTGCGCCACGGCGCAGCCGGTCTGCTTTCCTCATCACATTTTCGCTCGCTGCACGACCTTGCCGGGACCCTGCCCCCGCGGTGGAGCCCGCTCCGAGCCGCCGGACGACGGCGGCACTATGATTCCCACGATGGGGATTCGTCGGGCGCTCGGGCGATTGGCGGGGCTCGCGGCCATGTCGCTCGCGAGCCAGGTCGCGGCCGGGCTGTCGTGGGCCCGGACGGATCTGCCGGCCGGGCTCGGCCCGCGCGCCGTCGCCGTCGCCGACCTCTTCCGGCGGGGCAAGCTCGACATCGTGGTCGCGGATTCGGGCTCCGACGAAATCCGGATCTATCGCGGCCGCGGCGACGGAACGTTCGCGCCCGGACGGATCGTCGCGGCCGGACTCGGGCCGTCGTCGGTCGCGGTCGCGGACCTGGACGGCGACGGGCTCCTCGACATCGCGGTCGCCAACGCCGGGCTGGGATCGATCACAATCCTGTGGCAACGCAAGGAGGGGACGTTCGAGCGCCAGAGCTTCCAGGTCGGGAGGTCCGCCACCTGGCTCGCGATCGCCGACCTCGACGGGGACGGGCGACCGGACATGGCGGTCGCCGATCCGGGCATCGGCGGGGTCGACCTCCTCCTGTCGCGCGGCGGGCGGCGCTTCGCTCCCGTGATCCACCTCCCCGTCGCGCCCGGCGTCTATTACGTGGTGACCGGCGACTTCGGCCGCCGGGGGCGGACAGACATCATCGTCTCCGAACCGACGCTCGACGCGGTGCAGATCCTCCACGGCGCGGGGGGCGGGCGGTTCGTCCAGGGCCGCAGCTACCCCGCGGGCCTCGCGCCCGCCGCGCTCCTCGCCGCCGACGTGGACGGCGACGGCCGGCTCGACGTCGTCGCCGCCAATGCCGGCGGCAACACCGTGTCGATCCTGCGCGGCGACGGCCATGGGGGATTCCTCCCTCCGCAGGCCGTCATCTGCGGCCTGATGCCCGCCGGCATCGCCGCCGCCCGGTTCGCCGGCGGCCGGCCGCTGGACCTCGCGGTGACGAACGCGGCGATGGGCGGCCTCTCGCTCCTCTTCGCGCGACCGGACGGGCGCTTCTCGCAGCCACGGGGGCAGCCCGTCGGCCTCGTGCCGATCGGCGTCGCCGCGGCCGATCTCGACGGGGACGGCCGCCCCGATCTCGTCGTCGCCAACCGCGGCAGCAACAGCGTGACGGTGCTGCTCAACCGGCCGTGAGGGTCCCGGCGGGCGCGACGCTCACGGCTCCACCAGCCCCGCCTTCAGCGCCTTGACCACCGCCTCGACGTGCGAGGCGACCCCGAGCTTGCGGTAGATGTGGAGCAGGTGCGTGCGGACCGTCCGCCGCTCGATCTCGAGGACCCGGCCGACCTCGGCGTTCGTCAGCCCCTTGGCCACGAACTGCAGGACCGACCGCTCTTCCGGCGTGAGGCCAAAAGGGTCTTCGGTGGCCGCGGGCCGGCGCAGGCTCTGGAAGTAGTTCCAGAAGCGCCGGCCGATCGCCGCCTCGATCACGAGGCCGCCATCGACGGCCTCGCCGATCGCCTCCACGATCCGCTCGATCGGGAGCCGCTTCACGAGATAGCCGGAGGCACCGGCGACGACCGCCTCGTAGACCTTCGCCTCGTCGTCGAAGGTCGTCAAGACGAGGATGGCGAGCGCCGGCTCTTTCGGCTTCACCTCCCGGATCACGTCGATGCCGTTCATCCCCGGGAGCTCCAGATCGAGGAGCACCGCGTCGGGCGGCGCGGCGAGCAGCCCCTGCACCGCGGTCTCGCCGTTCGGGTAGGCGCCAGCGACGGCGAGACGCGGGAACTCGCCGAGGAGCTTCACCAGACGCCGGAGCATCGGAGCCTGGTCCTCGACGACCGCGACCCGCGTGACCGCTTCACTCATCGAGGTTGCCGTACCGGTACGCGGTCGCTCCACGGGCCACCTCGACGTCGAAGTCCTGGCTTCCGTCGCCGAGTGCCGCGACGAGCCGAACGCGGTGGCGGCCGGGCGCGACGGGAAACCGGGCGAGGGGCGTGAGCCGCTGCGTGTCGCGGCCGTCGAGGATGACGCGCGCGACGCGGTTCGCCTCGAGGGTCAGGAAGGCGCCGCGGCCGAAGCGGGCCGGAGGGGCCCGGCGTTCGTGGGGTGGGGGACCGGACGGCTCCGGCCGTGGGGCGTAGATGGGGAGGGGAGGTGGACGGTAGACCGGGAGCGGCGGCGGCTTGGCCTCGGGGCGAGGCCCCGGTAGAGCGCGGGAAGCGGCCGGCAGGCCTGCCGCGGCGCGTGGGCCCGGCCGCTGCGCGAGGGTCGTCGCGAACACGACGCCGCCGGCGGCGAGGAGGACGCCGGCCGCGAGACCGAGGGTGCGGCGGGGCGGGACGGGCGCGGACGAGACTTCGGTCCGCCTGGCTTCCGCGGGCGGAGCGTCGGGCGCGGCGGCGACGAGCGTGGAAGCCGTCGCCTCCTCGCGGGGAGGATCGACCCGGGTGTCCTCGATCGACGGCCCCCTCTCCGCGAGCGGCTCCCAGGCGATCTCCGCCCCTGCGGAGATCGGCCGCCGGACCGCGGGATCGACGGGCGCCGGCGCGCTCGCGTGCCTTTCGGCCCACTGCGCCACGTCGGCGGGCGACACGGCGGCTCCCGCGGCGCGCAAGATCTGACGCAGGCCCGCCACCATCTCCGGCGCGCTCGCGAGCCCTCGCGGCCCTCCGGCCTGGAGCGCGCGCAGGAGCAGGTTGTCGGCCTGCGCCGGGATCCGCCGGTCGAGGCGCGAAGGCAGCCGCAGATCGGAGGGGAAGCGCCCGCGCGCGTCCGGCTCCGGGACGGCACCCGTGAGGAGGAGCATCGCGAGCCGTCCCAGTGCCTTGAGGTCCTCCGCCTCGGAGCAGGCGCGGCCGGCGAGGGCGGGCGCGAGGCCCACGTCCACGAGCGCGAGCCTTCCGTCCGGCCCGAGGACCACGCTCGCGGCGCCCAGGCCCCCATGGCGCAGGCCGGAGGCATGGAGGCGTTCGATGGCCAGGGCGACATCGACGAGGCCGAGGAGGATAAGGAGCGGCGAGGGAGCATTGGACCGCTCCCGGGCCCGAAGGAACACCGCGGCCCCATGGCCGGCCAACCAGCGACGCCCGAGCGCGGCGACGCCGCCCAGCATCCCCGCCTCGTCGAACGCGGCGCAACCGGCGGCCCGGATGCGCGGGGCGTCTCCGACGAGCGCGCGAAGGCGATCTGCCCAACCGCCGGGCGCGGCGCGCGCTCCGGAGAGCAGCACGACGGCACGAGCCTCCCCCACGCGGTGGGCCCGCCAGAGCTGCGTCGCGCCGTCCGCGGCGGCGAGCGAATCGATCCTGACGGGGAGCGGGCCGGCCACGACGATCAGCGCGGCCTCGGGAGCCGCACCCCCTCGCGGCCTGGAGGCTGGCTGCGCCACGACGTCCAGAGCGCCGGATGGCTGCCGCCCGTCGCAGCGAAGGGATCGGCTTTCGCAGCAGGCAGCCACTTCACGCGAGCCTCCTAGACCTGCTCACCTGCGTCAGAGCCCTCCCTGAATCTTCGCTCGGCACGAACATCCTCGCAAGCAATCGTAGAACTGATACCGGGCCCGCGCCTCCCGTTCAAGCCGGCGCGTCAGCGGCGCGCGTGCGCCCGCTCGAACGGCGCGATCTGGTAGCGCTCGACGTTCTGGTTGTGGCAAACGAGCGTCGGGCAGAAGGCGTGCGTCCCGTCGCCCTTGGCCACGAAGTAGAGATCGCGGCAGGGGGCAGGATGGAACGCCGCCTCGAGTGCCGCGAGGCCGGGGTTTGCGATCGGACCCGGAGGGAGGCCGTAGACCGTGTACGTGTTGTACGGGTGCGGGGTGAGGAGCATCTTCTTCGTGAGATCGCCGTCGAAATGGCCCTTGGCGAGCAGCATCGCGTAGATCACCGTGGGGTCCGTCTGGAGCTTCATCCCTCTCCGCAGCCGATTGCGGAAGACGCACGAGATCCGCGGCCGCTCGGCGGGTGCTCCAGTCTCCTTCTCGATGATCGACGCGAGGGTGACGGTCCGCAACTCGCCCAGGGAGAGGTCGGCGCCCGGCTCAGCGCGCGCCTTCTCGTAGGCCCCGCGGAAATGGGCGACCATCTCGGCGACGATCTGGGCGGGGGCCCGCCCCTTGGGCAGGACGTAGGTGTCCGGGAAGAGAAACCCCTCGGCGTTCACGGCCGGTACGCCGAGCTTCTTCATCAGCCCCGCGTCCTTCATCGCGGAGAGCAGCGCCACTCCGCTGGCGACGCCCACCTCGGCGAACAGGGGCGCGATCTGGTCCATCCGCAGCCCCTCCGGCACCGTGACCTTGTAGGTCTTGACCTTGCCGGACAGGAGGTGATCGAGGACCTGCTCGGGGGACATCGGGAGCGTGAAGCCATACTCACCGTGCTTGAGCTTGCGCCCGGCGTGCCGGAGCCGCTCGTAGAGGAAGAAGCGCTCCCCGTCGGAGACGACGCCCTCGCCCGCGAGCCCCTGCGCGACCTCGGCGATCGTCGCGCCCGGAGGGATCTCGACCACCCGCTCGCCGGCCGCGCCGAACGGCGCCCGCACCCAGCGCGACAGACGCAACGCCAGCAGGGCCGCCGCGCCGGCCGCGAGGAGGAGGAGCGCGCCCAGGACGGCGGCGACGCGCCGGGCCGCGCGTGGCCGTGGCGGTGAGTCCTCGCTCACGCTGGGTCGTTCTCCGGCTGACCCGCGCCGAGGTAGCCCTGGAGGATGATCTGCGCCGCCATCCGGTCGATGACGTCGCGCCGCTTGCCGCGAGAGACGTCGGCGATGAGGAGCACCCGCTCGGCCTCGGCGGTCGAGAGCCGTTCGTCCCAGAGGTAGACCGGCAGGCCGAGCGCTTCGCGCAGCCGGCGGGCGAACTCGCGGCAGAGCTTCGCCCGCGGTCCCTCGCTGCCGTCCATGTTGCGCGGCAGGCCGACCACGACCCGCGAGACCTCGCGCTCGGCGCAGAGGGCGACCAGGGCCGGGAGGTCGATCGGGTCGCCGCGCCGCGAGAGCGTCGGGAGCCCCTGCGCGGTGACGCCCAACGGATCGCTCACCGCGAGCCCCACGCGGCGATCGCCGAGGTCGATAGCGAGCGTCCGGCCGATCATCGTCCCGCGCCCCCTGCCTTCGCGGCCGCGGGCATCGCCGGCTCGTCCAACAGGACGGCCTTCATGCGCGCGAGGCTCGCCTTCGTCTGGCTCACGAACGGGTTCTCCTCCCCGATCCGGTCGGCGGCGGCCAAGGTCTCATCGTAGATGCTGATCGCCTTGATGACCAGCACCCGGATGCGGCGGCGCAGCTCCTCCCGGTAGATCGCCGCCTGCTCGGCGTCGAGCCCCGGCGGCAGGGGCGCGTGCACCAGCGTGTCGTACATCCCCTGGTAGAGCGCGCCGATCCGGTAGCCCGCCCCCGTCGCCCAGTGCGGGCTGCCGAGTCGGATCGCCCGCAGGTAGTGGCCCTGCGCCGAGAGGAGCTCCTCGGCCTTCTCCTCGAGCGCCTGGCCGAGCGCGCCCTCATCGCCGGTCTCGGGATGCAGGGTCACCGCCTCGAAGTAGACCCGGTAGATCTCGCCCATGAAGAACTCGGCCTTCCCCGCGAGGTCGGCCGGCAACTCCTCCTCGGCCGAGGCGCTGCGGTAGTTCACGAGCGCCCGGCGCAGCTCATGCTCGGCGTCGGACGGACGCGACAGCTCGAGCAGGCAGATGGCCCGATCGACGCGCGCCTGGATTCGCTGCTCCTCGGGGAGGTCGCTCCGTTCCGCGATCCGCCCGAGGATGTCGGCCGCCGGGGCGTAGTCTTCCAGGAAGTAGAGGCAGGTCGCCTCCTGCGACGCCGCGTCGAGCGCGTCCCCCCGACCGTGGTCCGGATCGGCGAGCGGCCGGAAGCGGTCGAGCGCCGCGCTCCACTCGTGCTGCTGCACGCGGGCGAGGCCGGCGTCGTAACAGAGGCCGGGGCGCAGGGGGCTCTCGGGGAAGGCGTCGCAACCTCGGTCGAACGCCCGCGCCGCGCCGGCGAAGTCGCCCCGGGCGAAGGCCGCGCGCCCCTTGGCGAGCAGCTCGGCGTCGTTGAGCCGCCAGAGGTCGCGGTCGGCCTCGTGGGCGACAATCGTCTGCGGAGGGAAGACGATCGGCTTCGGCCGCGCCGTAGCGCAGCCGGCGGCGAGGAGGAGGAGCGCGCCGAGCGCGCGCCTGCGGCCCGAGATCGCCGGCCGGCCAATCGGCCCCCATCGGCGTCGCTGCCTCACGCCTTGGCTCCCGCCATCTCGGCCGCGAACGCGGCGAGCGCCTTCACGTCGTGCACGTCACGGTCGCGCCGGAGGACCTCGACGAACGGGATCTTCTCCCGCCGCAGCCGCGAAAGCTCGGCCTGGTCGGCCCGCCAGAGCGTCTGCGCGTCGTGGAGCGTCGCGGAGAGCCGCGGGCCGAAGTCGTCCGGGAGCCCCGGAACGCGAGCGAGGGCCGCGGCGAGCGCCGCGGGCTCGGGCGCGCCGGCCGGCGGGTGGACCCGGTTGGCGACGACCGTGCTCACGTGAAGGCCGTCCTTGCCGAGCAGCTCGTGGAAGCGCAGCGCCTCGGTCACGGCGAGGGGCTGCGGCGTGGTCACGAGCAGGAAGCTCGCCTGCGGGCCGCCGAGCAGCGCCTTCACCTCCGCCGCCCGTTCCTTGAAGCCCTCGTACATCCCCGAGAGCGAGAGCATGAAGTCCGCCAACTCGCGCAGAGTCTCGAGGCCCGTGAAGCGGCTGATCCCCCGCACGATCCGACCGCTGCCGAAGCCCAGCACCTGGAACCCGACCTTCCCCGCGGTGAGCGCCGGGGTGAGCAGCCAGCGGGCGGCGTCGTTGTCGAGGAAGTCGAGGACCCGGTTCGGCGCGTCCAGGAAGTCGAGGGCGTGCGCGGTGGGCGGCGTGTCGAGGACGATCAGGTCGTAGTCGCGGTCGGTCGACAGCTCGTAGAGCTTCTCGACGGCCGCATACTCGCGGGAGCCGGCGACCGCGTTCGAGATCTGCCGGTAGTACCGGTTCGCGTAGATCCGATCGCGCTGCTCCGGCGAGCGCGAGTAGCGGGCCACGATGTCGTCCCAGCTCCGCTTCAGGTCGAGCATCATCGCGAAGAGCCGCCCGCGCGGCCGCGCCCCCCCCGCGGCCTCGGCGAGCCGATCCGCCGGGATCTCGACCTCGACGTTGCCCAGCTCCTTGAGGCCAAGGCTGCTGCCGAGCCGGCGCGCGGGATCGATGGTGCAGACGAGCGCCTTGCGTCCTTCCAGGGCGGCGCCGAGCGCGACGGACGCTGCGACCGTCGTCTTGCCCACCCCGCCCGGCCCCACGCAGACGAGCAGGCGCCGGCCCGCGATCCGTTCGAGCCCTCCGGTGGCCCGCGCCTCCACCCCCGGCAGGAGGTCCCGCGAGCGTTCGCGGTCCCTGGCTTCGCTCCGGGGCGGTCGATCCGCGCTCACGGCCGGGCCTCTCGCAGCGCGGCCGTCGCGTCGAGGCCCTGCTCGGCCGCCCGAGAGAGCGATTCCACGGCCTCCCGCCCGAACCGCTCGACGCAGACGTGCGGCAGATCGACGACCGGAAGATCGAGCCCCGAGACGAGCCGCCTGCGCTCGACCGCGCAGAGATCCGCGCGGGCCTCCATCCGGCGCACCGTCTCCCGCACCGGCCGCCAGAAGACGTCATCCGGCAGGAGGGGGAGCTCCGCGGCCGAGAAGCGGGACGGCCAGATCGCGTTCAGGAAGCAGACGCCCATCGGGATCTCCCCGGCGCGCAACGCCGCGGCCAGCTCCAGCGTCTCGTCGATCGGCAGCTCCTCGGGCAGGCTCACGATGTTGACCGCGGTCTGGGCGGGATCCTCCAGCATGGCCGCCATCCACCGCAGGTCGTCGCGCAGCGGCCCCTCCGGGACCGTGGCGAGCACGGTGGCCGGCACCCTCAGGAGTGCGAGGCAGTGGCCCGTCGCCGGGGCATCGACGAGGACGAGATCGAAGCGTGGCCGGCCCCCTGCCTGCTCGCGGACATGGAAGAGGATCTTCCCCATCGTCACGACCTCCGCCAGGGTCGGCAGCGCCTTGAGGAAGTAGCGCATCACCCGGTTTTCAAGGACCGCGTTCACGAGGGCGGCGCTCTTGAGCTTCATGAGCCCGTATTCGATCATCGCCTCGTGCGGCCGCACGTCCACGCAGAAAAGGCCGGGCAGCGCCTCGACGACGCGGGGGCCGCCCGCCGGGACCCCCAGCAGGGCGGGGATCCGGCCACCGCCGTTGACCTCGCAGACGAGCACGCGCTTGCCGCGCCGGCGCGCCATCAGCGCGAGGGCGGCGGTGACGCTGCTCTTCCCGACGCCTCCCTTGCCGGTCTGGACGAGCAGGCGGCGGCCGAAGAGCTCGGCCGCGGCTGCCGGAAGACCGGGCCCCTCCCTTTGCGTGGCGGCGCGCGCGTTCGGGACGGGGAGCTCCATCGGGAGGCGGAAGTCTAACCCGCGAGGACGATTGTGGGGAAGTCGAGGGTGGCGGCCCGCCCGGGGAAGAGGCGAGCCAGGTAAAAAGAAGGCTCCGCCGACTCCCTCTGCCTCCCGCCCGTCTCCCTGCCGCACTTGAACCCGTCTTATTCACGGTACGGCGTAGCGAGGCGTTTTTAGACCGCGAGCCGAGAAGGGCAAGCGAGAGCGACGACCGACGAGGCGTCGCGTAAAGCACCTCCTCCCAAGCCCGTCTTATTCACGGTACGGCGTAGCGAGGCGTTCGAGACCGCAGCCGAGAAGAGCAAGCGCAGCAACGACCGACGAGGCGTGCTGAAGCACGCCGCAGGAGGAAGGAGCGAGCACGCCCTTCGCAGGCGCGGGATCGGACGCCGCAGCAGCCGGACCGTGAATAAGACGGGCTAAGTCGTTTGGAGGGTGGCAAGCCCCCCGCGAGGAGGTACGGAGCGAGCACACCCCCCCATGTCGTCGTAGGGGTGGCAAGCCCCCCCCTTCGGGAGGCGCGGGATCGGACGCCGCAGCGGCCGGACCGTGAATAAGACGGGTTGAACGGCGGTTGGAGCGCCGGGCGGCGGTCCTCCAGCGGCAAAAGCCCAGCTCCCCCAGCCTCGCCGATCCCACCCGAGAAACCCGGGCGCGCGATCACAGGTTGCGCGTCGCGACCACCTCGCGCGCGGGCGAGCGGTCGCCGGTGCAACTGATCCTCCGGGGCGCGTCGAGGAAGCGCAGCGCGAAGCCATGGGCGCGGTACAGCTCGCAGATCCGGCCGGTCGCCTGGTTCACGAGGATCACCGGCCCCGGGTGGCGCGAGAGACAGGAGGCGAGCCGGATCTGGTCCTCCCACGAGAAGCCGCCGGCCGAGTAGCCCGTGAACGGGACGTCGTAGGGTGGATCAGCGTAGACGAAGTCGTCGGGCAGCAACGCGACCCGCTCGAAGTCGCCGCGGGTGAACCGCCAGCCGCGCAGGGCCGACCGCCACCGCGCCGAATCGAGCGTGTAGTTCACGCTCTTGTACCGGCCGAACGGGACGTTGAAGAACCCCCTGGTGTTGAAGCGACAGAGGCCGTTGAAGCCGGTGCGGTTCAGGTAGAAGAACAGTGCCGCCGCCTCCGGCCCCTCCGCGGCTCCCTGCTCGACGAGCGCGTTGAAGCGGGCCCGGTTGCGGTCGAAGCTCCCGCGGTCGTTCTCCCCCATGATCGGGAGGGCGTCGCCCCGCTGGAGGCAGCGGTAGAAGTTCACGAGGTGCGGGTTCACGTCATTGAGCAGCGCACGCGCCGGCCGGAGGCCGAGAGCCACCGCGAGCCCGCCGCAGAACGGCTCGACCAGCCGCCGCCGGGCATGGGGTTGCCAGAGCGGCAGCAGGTGGACCACCTGCCAGCGCTTTCCCCCGGCCCACTTGAGCGGCGCCCGAAGCGTCCGAACGCGGAGGTCGGGGACGTGAGGCAGGGACTCTTCGGCGATGGACATGGGCGGCAGCCTGCCACGGGCCTCTGACGTTCCAGCCGCCGCCCTGGCGGGGAGCCCTCGGACATGGCCGCTCGAAGCCAAGGAGGCCGTGGGCGGAGCCGGGCGCGCGCGGACCGGATCTCGACGCGGCCCGGCTCCAAGGGGACGACGCCCGGCGCTGGAGCCGATGAATGTCAGAGGTCTCCCGCAAACTGCGCCCGTGCTCACCGCCCTCCGGGTCGAGAAGCTCGCCACGATCGACGGCGCCGAGGTCGACTTCGGCCCCGGTCTCACCGTCCTCACCGGCGAGACCGGCGCGGGCAAGAGCATCCTGGTCGGCGCGCTTCACCTCGCGCTCGGCGGCCGGGCGCAGGCCGACGCCGTCCGAACCGGCTGCGAGGAGGCGGCCGTGGAGGCCGTCTTCTCCGCCAGCCCCGACATGCAGTCCCGCCTCGCCGAGCTGGGCCTGCCCGCGGGCGACGAGCTGCTGGTCCGGAGGAGCGTCCACCGCGCCGGACGCTCGCGCGTCTGGGTCAATGGGGCCCTCTGCACCGCGAGCGTCCTCGCGCGGCTGACCCACGGCCTGTGCGACATCGCGAGCCAGCACGAGCACGTCGGCCTCACCGATCCCGCCGGCCACCTCGATCTCCTCGACGCACACGGCGGCCTCACCGAGCTGCGCGCGGCCTACCACGAGAGGTTCGCCGAGTGGACCGAGGCCGTCCGGCGTCGGCAGGCGCTCGCCGGGGACGGCGACGAGCGAGCGCGCAAGGCCGATTACCTGCGCTTCCAGCTTCAAGAGATCGCCGCCGTCGAGCCGGCCGCCGGAGAGGACGAGACCCTCGCCGCGGAGCGCGCCCTGCTCGCCTCCGCCGCCAGGATCCAGGCGCTCGCCCGGGAGGCCGAGGATCTCCTGTACGCCGACGAAGGGGCGGCCGCGGAACGGATCGGGGCGGCCCTCACCCGCACCGGCGATCTCTGCACGCTCGATCCGGCGTACGGCCCGATCCATGCCCGGCTCGCCGGGGCGCGCATCGAGATCGAGGAGGCGGCGCGCGAGCTGTCCCAGGCCGCGCGCCGGGCCCGCGAGGACCCCGAGCGGCTCGCGGCGCTCGACGACCGCCTCGACGCGCTCCGCCGGCTCGCGCGCAAGCACGGCGGCAGCCTCGCCTCGCTCCTCGCCCGGCGCGACGAGATGCAAGAGGAGCTTGCCGCGCTGACCGGCGACGAGGGGCAGCTCACCGCGCTCGCGGCGGCCGAGGAGAGCGCGAGGGCCCGTACCACGGAGGCCGCGGCCGCCCTCTCGCGCCGCCGCCACGAGGCCGCCGCGCGGTTGGAGGCCGCGCTGCTGCGACAGCTCGGCAAGCTCGGCATGGTCAAGAGTCGGATCGAGCTGCGCCTCACGCCCGCCCCGCTCGGCCCGCGGGGCGCCGACGAGGGAGAGCTGTTCTTCTCGGCGAACCCCGGAGAGGAGCCGCGGCCGCTCGCGCGCATCGCCTCGGGCGGCGAGCTGTCGCGCGTGGTCCTCGCCTTCAAGCGGGCGGCAGCGGCCGCAGACCCCGCCGGCACCTACGTCTTCGACGAGGTCGACGCGGGCATCGGCGGCCCGACCGCGTCGACCGTGGGCCGGATGCTCGCGGAGGTCGCCGCGGAGCGACAGGTGATCTGCATCACCCACCTGCCGCAGATCGCCGCCTTCGCCGACCATCACCTCACGGTGCGCAAGACCGTCGCCCGCGGCCGCACGCTCTCCGCGGTCGTCGCCCTCGAAGACCCCGAGGAGCGCGCCCGCGAGGTGGCCCGGATGCTGGGCGGGGGTGAGCCGACGCCGATCGCCCTGCGCCACGCGCGCGAGCTGCTCGCCCGGCGCTCGGCGACGCCGCCGGCGTGAAGCCGCGCCGGTCCCTCCAGACCTCCCAACCTGGCCCTGCCCCCAACTGGGGCGCCGGGGGTCGGACCTCCCTGGAGGGATGGTCCGTCCCGCGTTCTCCCCGGACCGCTCGACCTCGCCGCCGCCGGCGCTCACCGCGCGGTCGGACTCGCGACCACGGCCGGTTGCGCCAGCAGCCGCTCCCGCCAGAGCAGCAAGGAGCTGATCGCCACCGTCGACACGATGGCGCCCGAGATGAGCGGCTCGATCACCGCACCCTGGACCCAGCCCGCGTCCACCGGGATCTGCGCGAGGACGGCTGCGATGAGGCCACGCGGTCCGAGCGCCGCCAATTGCCGCCGATCCACGGCGGCCATCCCGCGGGTCGCGAGGAGCGTGATCGGCCGCCGCGCGGCCATCGCGACTAGGCCCAGTCCGGCGCCCGTGGCGAAGTCCGCCGGGTGCCGCAGCGGGATCGTCGCGCCGAGGTAGGTGAAGAAGAAGGTCTTGAGGAGGAAGGAGACCTCCGCGAAGAAGAGCGTCTCGCCATCGGTCAGCGCCAGCGCCACGCCGCCGCCGCGCCGGCCCAGGAGCCCCGGGGCGTTGCCGAGCATCAGACCGAAGGCGAACGTCGCGAGCGCGCCGCCGAGCTGGAGCCACTCGAAGATGGGATAGAGGACGAGGAGCGCCGCCACGGTGGGCAGGAGCGCCGGCCGCACCCGCCGCAACCGGCGGAGCACGAGCGCCCAGAGCGCGCCGGCCACGGCCCCCGCGGCCAGCGAGGCGCCGAAGCGCAGCCCGACCTGTCGCAGCAGCGTCCCGATCGAGAAGACGCCGGCCCGGACCACGGCCACGGTGGTCAGGACCGTGACGATGCTCAGAACGTCGCCGAGCATCGCCTCGGACGAGGCGAGGGAGACCACCGGCCGGGAGAGGTGAAGCCTGCCGATCAGGGGCAGGAGAACCGTCGCCGAGGTCGCGCTGACCGCCGCGCCAAAGACGATGGTGGTGGGCACGCTGAACCCCAGCAACAGCCCGGCCGTGGCCGCCACCCCCCCGGCGCCCGCGAGGTTCAGGAGAGTCAGCAGGAGCGCACGGGGCAGCGTGCCCAGGAGCTTGCGGGCATCCATGTGGAGGGCGCCCTCGAAGAGGATCACGACCAGCGCGAGGTTCGCGAGCACCGGTCCGGCGAGCCCGACGTGCCGGACGTCGAGCAGGCCGGAGGCATGGGCCGCGACCCCCAGCGCGATCAGCAGCAACACGTCGGGCACGCCGGTCCGCTCACCGAGGGCCTCGAGGCCATAGCCCACGAAGAGCAGCCCTCCGACGACCCCGAGCACGCCCGCGGAGCTCACCCTTTCACCATTGCCCGGCTGGGCGATAAACGGCAAGCCCTCATTCCATCGTCCTGTTCCTGCGCGCTCCGCCGGCACGGTCCGGGCGCCCCACGAGGTGCGGGGGAGAGCTCACGCGGGGCCCGGCGTGTCGCCAGCAGGGGGACTTCCCTCCGCCCTGGCGACCGGCGAACGTTGCCAAGATCGGGCGGCTGCTTATCCTTCTGGCGTGGGCAGCCGCTCGGCAAGACGGGCGCCGGAGGCGGTCGGGCTGTGCGTCGATCGCTGGAGCGGCCTCGACGGGCCCACCGCCCTCGAAATCGAACGGGCCCTGCGCGCGGAGGGTTTGGAGCCGTACCGCTACTCCGACCCGCCGGGCACGGTCTACGCGCCCCACCGCCACCCTTCTCGGCAGGTCCGGTGGCTCCTCTCGGGCCGGCTGCGCGTCCAGGTCGCCGGCCTCGACGACTTCGTGCTCGGCCCGGGCGACCGGCTGGACATGCCCGCCGGCCTCGTGCACGCGGTGAGGGTCGACGGCCAGGATCCGCTCGTCTGCGTCGCCGCGGCGTCCCGTTGACGAGCGCGCAATCCGGACTTATACCGCGCCGCCATGAGAGCGACGAGGAGCGCGCGTGCCACCGCGCGGACGAGGGCCCCGCGGCAAGCTGAGCGATTACTTCCGAGAATGCTCGTGCCGCGCGAAGATCCCTCCGGCGAGCACCGGCGGCGAGAGTGGGTGGGGGGCGCGGGGGGGGGTGGGCTCCCCCCGCCGGAGGACCGCTGTGAGGCGGGCCGGACGTCACCGGGCGGCCAGCGGCGTGGCCGCGCTGGGTTGCGGCCCTCAAAGGCCGCGTCGTGAGCCGGCAGCGCAAATCGGGCCCGCCGCCCGCCCGTTACCACGAGAACATCCTCCAGGCCATCGGCTGGACCCCCCTCGTCCGGCTCAACAAGCTCGTCGGGCCGAAGGACGCGACCGTCCTCGTCAAGTGCGAGTTCATGAACCCGGGCGGCTCCATCAAGGATCGGATGGCGCTGCACATCATCGAGAAGGCCGAGCGGGAAGGGAGGCTCGCGCCCGGGGGGACGATCGTCGAGAACACCTCGGGCAACACCGGCATGGGCGTCGCCCTCGCCGCGGCGGTCAAGGGCTACCGCTGCATCTTCACCATGCCGGACAAGATGTCGAAGGAGAAGGTCGACAGCTTGAAGGCCCTTGGGGCGGAGGTCGTGGTGACGCCCACGAACGTCCCCGCCGACTCCCCCGAGAGCTACTACGAGACGGCCAAGCGGATCGCCCGTGAGACCCCGAACAGCTTCTACCTGAACCAGTACCACAACCCCGAGAACATCGACGCCCACTACCGTTCCACCGGCCCGGAGATCTGGGAGCAGATCGGGGAGGCCATCGATGTCTTCGTCGCGGGGCTGGGCACCGGCGGCACCATGAGCGGGGTGGGGCGGTTCCTCAAGGAGAAGAAACCGTCGATCCGCAACGTCGGCGTCGATCCCGACGGGTCGGTCTACTACGACTGGTTCAAGCACCGGAAGCTGCCGGTCCCCCACGTCTACAAGGTGGAGGGAATCGGCGAGGACATGCTCTGCAAGGCGCTCGACTTCTCGGTCCTCGACGACGTGGCCCGCGTGAACGACAAGCAGTGCTTCACCGCCGCCCGCCGCCTCGCCCGTGAGGAGGGGATCTTCGCGGGTGGGAGCTCCGGCGGGGCGGTCCATGTGGCCTGCGAGCTGGCCCGGGAGCTGGGCGCCGGGAAGCAGATCGTCGCCGTGCTGCCCGACAGCGGCAGCCGTTACATCAGCAAGTTTTTCGCGGACGAGTGGATGAAGGACAACGGTTTCCTGGATCCCGTCGATCTCGACGGCGCCGTCCGCGACCTGCTCGTCGGCAAGCGGAAGCTGGTCACCGCCGCCAAGGGCGAGAAGGTGGCGACGGTGGTGGCCGACATGAAGGTCCACGGCATCAGCCAGATGCCGGTCGTGGACGGGGACGGCGCGGCCGTCGGCATGATCCACGAGGTCGATCTCCTGCACGGCCTCCTGGATGGCCGGGTCAAGGCCCACGACCCGATCGACGCCCTCGTCGCGCCGCTCCAGGGCGTGGTGACCCCCGACACCCCGCTCGCCCGGCTCGCGGAGATCTTCAGCGAGGACAACGTCGCCGTCGTTCGCGACGGACAACGTCCGGTGGCAATCCTCACCAAGATTGATTACATCGACTTTCTGGGACAGCGGCTGCGCTGATCCGCGTTCGGGGGCGCTGGCCGCGCCATCGCGGAGCACGTGATGACCAGCAAGTCCAGAGGACCAGCCGGCCCGGCGGCCGGGAACGCCACCCTGGCGGCCTGGGTCACCCAGCAGGCGGCGCGGACGAAGCCCGATCGCGTCGTCTGGTGTGACGGCTCCGAGGAGGAGCGGCGGCGCCTGACCCTGGAAGCGATCGCCGCCGGAATCCTCGTCCCGCTCGATCGCCAGAAGCGGCCCGGTTGCACCCTGCACCGAAGCCATCCGAACGACGTGGCTCGCGTCGAGCAGCTCACCTACGTCTGCACGCGCTCGGAGGAAGCGGCCGGCCCCGTCAACCATTGGATGGCCCCCAGCGAAGCCTACGCCCGGCTCGGCCGGCTCCTCGACGGCGGGATGACGGGACGGACGATGTACGTCGTGCCCTACCTCATGGGGCCGCCGGGCTCGAAGTTCTCCAAGGTCGGGATCGAGCTGACCGACAGCGTCTACGTGGCCCTGAGCATGGGGGTGATGACCCGGATGGGGAGCGTCGCCCTCGAACAGCTCGGTGAATCGCCCGCCTTCAACCGCGGACTTCACGCGATGCTCGACGGCCACCCCGACCGGCGCTTCATCTGCCACTTCCCCGAGGACGACACGATCTGGAGCGTGGGCTCGAACTACGGCGGCAACGTCCTCCTCGGCAAGAAGTGCTTTGCCCTGCGCCTCGGCTCGTGGCTCGCCCGCGCCGAAGGATGGCTTGCCGAGCACATGCTGATCCTGGGTGTCGAGAGTCCGGAGGGCCAGACGACCTACCTCGCCGCTGCGTTCCCTTCGGCCTGCGGGAAGACCAACCTCGCGATGCTCGTCCCTCCCCGCCGCTTCGCCGGCTGGAAGGTCTGGACGGTGGGCGATGACATCGCCTGGCTGCGCCCCGGCCCCGACGGGCGGCTCTGGGCGGTGAACCCGGAGGCCGGCTACTTCGGCGTCGCGCCAGGGACGAACGAGGAGACGAACCCCAACGCGATGGCCACCATCGCCCACGACACGATCTTCACCAACGTCGCGCTCACGGAGGACGGCGACGTCTGGTGGGAGGGGATGACACCCGAGCCGCCGGATCGGCTCCTCGACTGGCAGGGGCGTCCGTGGGACAAGCATTCGGGGCGAACCGCCGCCCACCCCAACGCGCGCTTCACCTCCCCGATGAAGAACAACCCGGCCCTCAGCCGGCGGGCCGGCGATCCGGGCGGCGTCCCCATCTCCGCGATCATCTTCGGCGGGCGGCGAAGCGACACCGTGCCCCTGGTGCTCCAATCGTTCAACTGGACCCACGGCGTCTTCCTCGGGGCGACGCTCGGCTCCGAGACGACGGCCGCCGCGACCGGGGAGGTCGGCGTGATCCGGCGCGACCCGATGGCCATGCTCCCGTTCTGCGGCTACGACATGGGCGAGTACTTCGGCCACTGGCTGTCGATGCAGCGGGCCCTTCCGAACCCGCCGAAGATCTTCCAGGTCAACTGGTTCCGGAAGAAGGACGGCCGCTTCCTCTGGCCCGGTTACGGCGAGAACATGCGGGTGCTCGCGTGGATCATCGATCGCGCCCTCGGCAGGTCGGGCGCGCGGGAGACGCCGCTCGGGTGGGTACCGCGGGCGGGCGATCTGGATCTCGCCGGGCTCGATGTCTCGGCCGAAGACTTCGAGGCGGCCGCCGCGATCGACCTGCCGGCCTGGCGGCGCGAGCTCGCGAGCGACGGAGAGTGGTTCGCGAAGCTCTCGCGCACGCTCCCGCGGGAACTCGCCCTGCAGCGCGAGCTCCTGCTCGCGCGGCTCGGCTGACGGGAGGACGGGAGCCATCGACAACGCCGCGCGATTCGACCTCACGCGGGCGCGACGTTTCGCCTCGCCTCCTCGTCTACCAGCACCCCGTCCGCGGCCTCGGCCACCCACTCCGGCTGGTACAAGTTCTTCTCCCAGGGCCAAGCTGCCAGAGGTGCAACGCTGGGACCGGGGCGTGGTGCGTCCTTGGCCGACAGCCGCCATACCGGCCCTCATGGATCCGCCGCCACCCAGCCTGCGCTGGGGGACCTCACGATCTTCAAGCTCCTCTTCTTTCGCCCGAAGGAGCTGCTGGACATCGAGCGGATGGTCGCGGTGGTGGGGGAGCGGTTCAATCGCGATGACGTGCGCGAAGCCCTGGTCGGGATCGTAGGCGCGGACGAGCCGCGGATCGATCGCTGGCGCACGCTGCTGGAGGCGCTGGACCGGCCGGAAGGATAGCGCGGAGGGCGCGGTGACGGAGATCCGGGGGCGGGGGAGACGGACATCTGGATTCGCCGGCCGGTACGAGAGGTCGCGCGCGCCCGCGCGCGCTTACGTGCCGAGGTCGTCGAGCAGCGCGCCCATCCGTTCGATGAGCAGGCGGGCGTCGACCACGGCTGCGCCGGCTCCTTCGCGGTCGATCGTGAAGGCGCTCTCGTAGTCGGCGTGCTCGCGGAAGGACTGAAGGCCGGTGTAGCGGCGATCGCTGTCGGCCGGCAGCCTGCCGGTGCGGATGTAGTGGATACGAAGGAAGTGGGCGACGCCCTGGTGGGTCTTCGGCGTCTCGCCGGCCGCCCAGCAGAGGGCTCGGGCGAAGTGGAGCGCGGCGTAGTAGGCGCGCGAGGCGGCGCCGTAGAAGAGGTCCACCGAGAGCAGCTTCTCGGCCTCGAGCAGGGCCATCTGCCCGCGCGCGATCTCGTCGGCGGCGTTTCCCCGGAGCTGCTCGGCGGTCACGCGGGGATTCCCTCCCGTTCAACCGCCGCGAAGAACGGCTGCGCGCGCTCGACGAGGGCGCGATAACGCGCGGGGTCGCAGGGATGCGCCGAGAGCAGGAGGTTCGTCTCGACGCCGACGTCCGACGCGAGGAAGATCGCCTCCCGCCAGTCGGCCGAGGTCATTGCCTCGATGAGGACGAGCAGATCGACGTCGGACTCCGGCCCTTCCTCGCCCCTCGCCCAGGATCCGTAAAGCCGGAGCGCCTGGAGTCGCGGGCCGAAGTGCTCCACGAGCTTCTCACGGTAGAGAGCGAGCGGGTGCCGGAGCGGCGCCGGGACGGCCGCGGGCGGTGGTGGCTCGGCTCCGCTGGGTGCACCGCGTGGAGCCGGCATCATGGCCTTATCTTATCACCCCGGAGGCGTTGCGGCGCCCGGCGAGCGCGCGGGGCGCGGGGGCATCGGAGGATGCCGGCGCGGGAGCGCCGGCACCGGACGGGCCCCCGAATCAAGAGCGCGAGACGGCTCTGCCGGCGAGCGCGCGGGGCGCGGGGGCATCGGAGGATGCCGGCGCGGGAGCGCCGGCACCGGACGGGCCCCCGAATCAAAAGCGCGAGACGGCTCTGCCGGCGAGCGCGCGGGGCGCGGGGGCATCGGAGGATGCCGGCGCGGGAGCGCCGGCACCGGACGGGCCCCCGAATCAAATTGAACCCGTCTTATTCACGGTACGGCGTAGCGAGGCGTTCGAGACCGCGAGCCGAGAAGGGCAAGCGAGAGCGACGACCGACGAGGCGTCGCGTAAAGCACCTCCCCCCATGTCGTTTGTAGGGGTGGCAAGCTCCCCCTTCGGGAGGCGCGGGATCGGACGCCGCAGCAACCGGACCGTGAATCAGACGGGGTGAGAGCCGGCGGCCAATCCCTCGTCGCGCCTGACGATGCCGCGCAGTACGACGGCCGATCGACCGACGCGCGCGAACGAGCGAAGGGCGCTCGCGATCGACGAAGCGTCGCCTCCATCGGGACTCTTGAGCGCGATGCCGGGCCCGTGAGCCGCGGCGATCGATCTCTCGTCGCGCCCGACGGCGCCGTGCAGCGCGATGACCGATCGATCATCAGCCGCGATCGGTCCAAGAGCGGCTGCATTCGGTGTCGCATCGCGCGCTCTGCGCCTCTTGGCCGCGACATCGAACCCTTCGGCCGCGATGAACGATCCGTCATCGCGCTCGATCGCGCCCGATCGCGCGACGAACGGTCGAGGGCAGCTCTCGA
>JAKAPL010000060.1 GCA_021807105.1 Myxococcales bacterium
AGGATCCGCCGCCGCGGGACGGGGCTCCGTCCGCGCCGGACGGAGGCCCCACGGCACGAGACGGAGGCCCCACGGCACGAGACGGAGGCCCCACGGCACGAGACGGAGGCCCCACGGCACGAGACGGAGGCCCCACGGCACGAGACGGAGGCCCGGCGGCACGAGACGGAGGCCCGGCGGCAGCGATCGGGGCAGCGGGGGCGGCGGGCGGCCCGGAGGTCGCGCCTCACGGGGGGGCTTCGGACGACGAATCGAGCGGGTTATTGACAAGGGCGGCGCGGCGGGGGTAGTCTACCGCCCCTTGGCGCGGCGGTTCGGGCGCGCCGTTCGACTTTCCGACGAGGACGAGTGGGATGTACGCCGTGATCAAGACCGGGGGCAAGCAGTATCGCGTGAGCGAAGGCGACCTCTTGCGGGTCGAGAAGCTGCCGGAGCAGGTCGGCGGCAGGATCTCGCTCGACGTGCTGATGATCGGCGGGACCGAGCCGGCCAAGGTGGGCCGTCCGACCGTGCCGGGCGCGAAGGTGGAGGCGGAGGTCGTCTTTCAGGGACGGCACAAGAAGGTCATCCACTTCCACAAGCGGAAGGAGGGGTACACCTACAAGAAGGGTCACCGGCAGCCCTTCACCGAGCTGAAGATTACCTCCATCGTGGCGGGGTAGGAGAACGGCATGGCGCACACGAAAGGCCAGGGGAGCAGCCGTAACGGGCGGGATTCGCCGGGGCCGCGGCGCGGCATCAAGGTGTACGGCGGCGAGGTCGTCCCGGCGGGCAGCATCCTCGTCCGGCAGGTGGGGACCAAGATCCACGCCGGGCGCAACGTCGGCCAGGGTCGCGACTTCACGCTCTACGCCCGCGTGGCCGGAGAGGTGAAGTATGAGCGGCTCGGCAAGCTTCGCAAGCGCGTGTCGGTCTATCCCGGCGCAAGCTGATTGAAGTTCGTCGACGAAGCACGAATCCATGTAAAGGCCGGCGACGGGGGGAAGGGCTGCGTGGCCTTTCGGCGGGAGAAGTTCGTGCCGCGGGGGGGGCCGTCCGGGGGCGACGGAGGGCGGGGCGGCGACGTGGTGCTCCTCGCGGACGCGCGCCTCACGACGCTGCTCGACTTCCAGTTCCGGCCGCGCCACTTCGCCAAGGCTGGCCAGGCGGGGATGGGCAGCGACTGCAACGGGCGGTCCTCCGATCCGCTCGAGCTGCACCTCCCCGTCGGCACGGTCGTCTGGGACGAGGAGACCGGCGAGCAGCTCGCCGACCTCGACGGGCCGGCCGCGCGGGTCGTCGTCGCGCGGGGGGGGCGTGGCGGGCGGGGCAACATGAACTTCGCGACCGCGACCCGCCAGGCGCCGCACTTCGCCCAGCCCGGGGAGCCCGGCGAGGAGCGCCGGCTGCGGCTGGAGCTGAAGCTCCTCGCCGACGTGGGGCTCGTCGGGCTGCCGAACGCGGGGAAGTCCACGTTCGTCGCCCATGTCTCCCGCGCGCGGCCGAAGATCGCCGACTACCCGTTCACGACGCTCGTCCCGTGCCTGGGAGTCGTCGCGTACAAGGACGGCCGATCGTTCGTCGTCGCCGACCTCCCCGGGCTCATCGAGGGGGCGCACGCGGGCGCGGGGCTCGGCCACGAGTTCCTCCGGCACGTCGAGCGTTGCCGCATCCTCGTCCACCTCGTCGACTGTTCGAGCGCGGGCCGCTCGCCGGCCGAAGATCTCGCGACGGTCGACCGGGAGATCGCGCTCCACTCCCCGGAGCTCGCGAAGCGCCCCCAGATCGTCGTGGGCAACAAGATCGATCTGCCGGAGGGGCGGGCGGGCTTCGCGAAGCTCCGCCGGGCGCTCTCCCGCCGCGGGATCGACGCCCTGCCCGTCTCCGCGGCGACCGGCGATGGGCTCTCCGCGGTGCTCGACCGCGCGGCGGCCGTCCTCTTCGGGGGCGCCGCGTGACCGTGGAGCCGCGCGCGCTCCTCTTCGCCCGCCGGTCGGAGCGGATCGACCGCGTGGTCGCGGACCGGATCGCCTCCGTGACCGTGGTGCTCGAAGGAGTCCACGACCCCCACAACCTCGCCGCCGTGCTGCGGACCGCGGAGGCGCTGGGCCTGTGCGCGGTCCACGTGATCGCCGGCCCGCGGGGCTTCTCGCCCGCGCCCGCGGTGACGCAGGGCGCCGACAAGTGGCTGGCCGTCCACCGCCACGCCGGACCGGCCGCGGCCGCCCGGCTCTTGCGCTCCGAGGGCTTCGCGCTCTACGCGAGCCTCCTCGCGGGCGAGGCGCTCTCGCTCGATCGCCTGCCCGCCGCGGGGAAGATGGCGCTCGTCCTCGGCAACGAGCACGACGGCGTCTCGCCGCCGATGGCCGCGCTCTGTGACGGCGCCTTCCGGATCCCGATGCACGGCTTCACGCGAAGCTTCAACGTGTCCGTGGCCGCGGCCATCGCCCTGCACGCGGCCGTCTCGGCGCGCCGCCGCGGCGCGGAGGGCGGCGATCTCGACGGCCCGAGCCGCGAGGCGCTCCGCCGGCGCTACGAGGCGCTCGCCGTCAAGCAGCACCGGCGCCTCCCGTGGAGCGCGAACGGAATGAGGGGGCCGCCGCAGACGTGAAGGAGGTCGCCATGGTTCCCACGCTCGTCCTCGTCCTCGCCGCCGCACCCCCGTCGCCCGCGCAGGTGCGCCAGGCCGTCGCCCGCATGCAGGCCTTCTACGAGAAGGCCCACGATCTGCGGGTCGCCTTCGACCAGACCTTCGTCGACGCGGCCTTCCACCGGACGCTGAAGAGCTCCGGGACGCTCGACTTCGAGAAGCCGGGCAAGATCCGCTTCGATTACGTGAAGCCCGAGCCGAAGCTCTTCGTGGTCAAGGGGGGCAGGATCGTGACCTACGTCCCCGCGGCGCAGCAGGCGATGGTCGGCGCCTTCGACGCCGATCGGCTCTCGGCTTCGGTGACCTTCCTCTGGGGGCGCGGCCGGCTGGAGGACGAATTCACCATCACCGCCGCGAAGCGACCGGGCCTCGCGCCCGGCCTCGCCCTCGCCCTGACCCCGCGCCGGCCGGACCCGCGGTTCGCGCGGCTCTGGTTCGTCGTCGATCCCAAGACCTACGCCGTGAAGGAGAGCGTCGTGCTCGACGGGGCGGGCAACGAGAACCGCTTCGACTTCCACGACGTGCGGGTGAACGCCGGCCTGCCCGCCGGCACCTTCGACTTCGCGCCGCCGGCCGGGACCGAGATCGTCCCGATGAGCGGGCAGCCGGACCGTGGAGCCCGCTAGGAGGCTCATGTGAAAAGGGTGCCGTCGCGAGCGAAGGGATCGGCTTTCGCAGCAGGCAGCCATTTCACGCGAGCCGCCTAGTTCGTGAACTCGGCCCTCGCCTCGCGGGCGAGCAGCGCGATGACCGCGGCGCGCGGCGAGAGGTCTTCGTACAGGATCCGGTAGACCGTCTCGCAGATCGGCATCTCCACCTGGAGCTTCCTCGCGAGGTCGCGGGTCGAGCGGGCGTTCTTGACCCCCTCCGCGACCATCGTCATGCCCCCGAGCACCTCGGCGAGCGGGCGTCCCCGCCCCAGATCGAGCCCCACCGACCGGTTGCGCGAGAGCTGCCCGGTGCAGGTCAGGACGAGGTCGCCCAGGCCCGAGAGGCCCGAGAGGGTGAGCGGGTTGGCGCCCTTCTTGGCCGCGAGCCGTCCGATCTCCGAGAGACCCCGGGTGATGAGCGCCGCGCGTGTGTTGCTCCCGAGCCCGAGCCCCTCGGCGATGCCCGCCGCGATCGCGATCACGTTCTTGACGGCGGCGCCCAGCTCGACGCCGGTGACATCGAGCGAGGTGTAGACACGGAACGCGGGCGCGGTGAGCGCCGCCTGGACGTTCTTCGCGACGCGCTCCCAGCGCGAGGCGACCGAGACCGCGGTCGGCAGGCCCTGCGCGACCTCCCGGGCGAACGAGGGGCCCGAAAGGACGCCGATGTACGGGTGCAGGAGCGGCGGCAGCACGTCCTCCAGGACCTCGGTCATGGTGAGGAGCGTTTCGTTCTCGATCCCCTTGGAGGCCGTGACGATGGGCACTCCCGGCAGCAGCGACGGGGCGGCGCGCGCCATGACTTCGCGTACCGCGTGGGAGGGGACGACCTCGAGCACCAGCTCCGCCCCCGAGAGGGCTTCTTCGAGCGAGGCCGTCACGTGGAGCGAAGCGGGCAGGCGGACGCCCGGAAGGTAGATCGCGTTCTCGCGCGCCGCCTCGATCGCGCGCGCCCGCTCGGGGGCGTGCGCCCACAGGCGGACGGCGTAGCCCCTGCCCGCGGCGAGATGCGCGAGCGCCGTCCCCCAGCTCCCCGCCCCGATGACCGCGACGTTCATGTTCGTCCTCCATGGGCGAGACCGCCCCCTACAGGAGTAGCATGGGATTCCCCGGGGCCCCAATCCCTGCGGGTTTAGGGGGGCCCGAGCTCGACTCGCCGCGTCTCGGTCACGCCGGCTGGAGCGGAGCCTGGGTGGGGCGGACGGCGGGTTGACGATAACTCCGGCGGCTGCAAAGCTTCCGACCATGCGGTTCTTCGTCGCGGCGATCCTCGGCTGTTCGGCGTGCGCGGCCCCCTCCTCGCGGCCGGACGCCGGCCCGGGCGAACCCGTTCCCGGCGACGCCGGGGGCGGGTCCGCGTGGCCCGACGATGCCGGCGCGCCGGTCGGATCGACGCTCTGCGTCTCCGGCTTCTTCTCCTGGGGGGCCGACGACGGGGGGACGCGAGCCTTCGAGATTGGCAAGCTCGGCCCATTCCACGAGGTCCGTATGGACTTCACCTGGGCCCGGATCGAACGGACGCCGGGCGTCTATGACTTCTCCGAGCTCGACCCGGCGGTCCTGGCCTTGCAGGGGAGCGGCGAGCGCGTGCTCGGGATCCTCGACTACGACAACTCGCTCTATGACGCCCCCGATGGCGGCCCGTCCGGGTTCGCCGGAGACGGGTACGCGGTCACGAACGTCCCCGCCTACGCGGCCTTCGCCGCTGCGGCGGCCGCCCACTTCGGCCCGTCGGTCGACTACGAGCTCTGGAACGAGCCCAACAACGCCTTCTCGTTCTGGAAGGCGCCGCCGGGTCGGGCGAGCTTCCCCGATCCCGCGGCCTATGCGGCCCTGGTCGCGTCCGCCGCGCCCGCGGTGCACGCCGCCTGCCCGAGATGCCGCGTGCTCGCGGGGAGCATCGACTACCAGGGGCAGGAGCTGGGCGCGCCGTTCCTCGCCGGGATGCTGGCGGCCGCGCCGCGAGTGTACGACCTGTTCGACGCGCTGTCGTACCACGCATACCCGGACTACCCGCCCTCGGTTCCGCCGGATTTCTCCGGCCAGTCGGGCTACTCCACGCCCGGGCAGCCGGAGGTGCCGCTCGTCGAGATGGTCGCCCGGCTGCGGGCCGAAATCCAATCGTCGGGAGGACCCACGTCGTTCCCGGTCGCCTTGACGGAGGTCGGCTGGACGACGGCGCTCCTTCCCGACGGCAGCCGCGTCGTGACCCGGGAGGAGCAGGCGAGCTACGACGTCCGGGCCATGTTGCTCTCCTTCTCAACCGGCGGCCTCGTCTCCTGTCTCTACACGCTCCAGGATGGAGCCAACCCCGCGGACACCGAGGCGAACTTCGGCGTCTACGCCGTGGACTGGAGCCCGAAGCCGGCGTTTACGGCTCTCGTCGCCATGGAGACGGCGCTCGGCGACGCCGCCTTCGAGAGAGACCGAGGGACCGAGCTGGGCCTCGTGGCGGGCGAACACGCGCTGTCGTTTCTCGCGGCCGACCGCCGGGTGACCGCGTTGTACAGCGACGCGCCGCCGCGGACGGTCATGGTCCCCGCCCACGCCGCCGTCCGCCGGACGCAGATCGTGAGCCTAGCGGGCGCGGTGGAGGAGGTGACTCCCCAGGACGGGGGGAGCCCAGTGACCCTCGGCCCCGACCCGCGGTTCCTCGTCGAGTTGCGTTGAATAACCGCGACCGGGGCGCGGGGATCGCGAGTGGTGACGGAGTCCGCGCCGCGCCCCGGGGGAGCGATGGCCGCGAGGGAAGCGGGGAGACGGAGGCCGGGGAGCACGGGGCGGTGTTCCTACTCCTGCGGGTCTCCTGGCGCGTCCGCTCTCCGCGGGACCCGTGAATCCGTCCCGTGAACGGTTGCTCCGGAGCGGGCCAAGCCGGGTGGCGGCGCCCCCAGCGCCGCGGCCTTCGTGCGCAGGTCGCGGGCGAGGTTGGCATCGCCGACCACGGCCGCGATCTCCGCGCGGTCGCAGAGCGCGGAGAGGAGGTTGGGAGCATCGAGGAGCGCGCGGTCCAGGTCGTCGGCGGCCGCTTGCAGGTTCTTCTGCTTGCGCCGCCAGCGGGCAGAGAGCACCCGAACCTCCGCACGGGCTACGCCGGGCCGGGCTGCGACGGCGGCCTCATCGAGCATCCGCTCGACCGCCGCCGGATCGCCCCGCTCTTCGTGGATCCGCAGCGCCTCCCGCCAGGCGGCGACACCAAGGCCGGCCGCGCCCGCGGCGGCGTACGCCTCGGCGGCCTCCTCCGCCCGCCCCAACTCGTCCTCGAGCAACTCGGCCAGGCGCGCGAGGGCCCTCGTTTGCTGCGGCCCGGCAGCCATGGCGGCGTCTCTCCGATAGAGGTCCGCGAGGTCGGTCCAGCGCGCGTGCGTGAGGCAGACCGCCTCGAGCGCCTCCGCGTCCGCGGCGTCGCCGGGGTCGCGGCGCGTGACCTCCCGCAGCCAGCTCACGGCGATCTCCGGCTCATGGTTGGCCGCCGCGCGGGCGGCGAGGAGACGGGCGGCGGCGCAGGCGACGGGGCCGGCGCCGGAGGCGATCCCGCTCACCAGTTGGAGCGCCTGGTCCTCGGCCTCCACCGTGGCCGCGACGGCCAAGTAGTCCGTCATGGCCGCCGAGGCCGCGGCGGGCTCGCCGGAGCGGACCGCCGCCTCGACGATTCGCTGCCGGACCAGCAGAAGGCCGCGAGCATCGTCGGACGCCGCCGCCTGCTGGAGCGCGGCCTCGAGGGCGGCGGCCGGAGGTCCCTCGCCCTGGTCCTCCAGAATCGCCCGGCGGAGGGTGAGACGGTTCCGGTCGCGAAGAAATCCGCGGGCCTCCGCCCGCTGCGCCAGGGCGGCGAGGGCCGCCGCCGCGCCGTCGAGGTCGCCGCGGGCCCGCGCGAGCCACGCGCGAGCCGCCCAGGCGCGCCGGTCGTCGGGCAGCAGATCCAGGAGCCGATCACATGCCTGCTCGGCAAGGTCCCATTCCTGCGCTCGGCGACTCTCCCGCAGCCGGCGGCGGAGCAGATCGATCGACGGAGGCCGGGGAGCGGGTGGAGGGGCCATCGCGTCCCTCGATCCTCGCGCCTGCACCGCCGGGGGGTCAAGCGCGTCGCCCTCATCGCCCTGGGTACTTGACAACCGGGGCAGAGGCCGAGTCAAAGTGGGGCCTCTTCCTGCGAGGAGACCCGAATGGCCGAGAACTTCTCTATCGATCTGGACAACGAGCGCGTGCTGGTGGACGAGGTCTGGTACACTCGCGAATCCCTCGCCCTCCACATCCGGGAGATGGTGCAAGGCGGCGACTTCCACGTCACGAGGCCCAGCGCGGCGCTCGAAGCGCTCGAGGCGGCGCTCGCCAACCTGGCGCTGTTCACGGTGCGGCTGCGGCCGGAGGTGATCTCCGCCCTCAACGGCGCGGCCGTCCGGTCGAACAAGACCGCGGAGTCGCTCGCCCGCGAGATCCTTGGGCGCGGCCTGGCGGTCGGTTCGGTAGCAGCGCCGGCCGCCGCCCCCACGCCTCCGCCGATTCCCTTGACGGCCTCGGTCGCGGAGCGTCCCCCGGAGACGCCGGTGCCCATCGCGCTCACGCCCAAGAAGGCGGCCGGAGCCGCAGCACTGTCCGACGCCGAGCAGGGGTGGTTCAACCGCCGCTGATCGCGGCGTCCTTCTTTCGTGACGGCGCGCATCTCCTTGGGCCTGCGGCTGCTGCTGGCCGCGGCGGCCGGCCTGCTCTTGTCGTTCGCGCTGCCAACGGTCCTTCCGATCTGGGGGAAGAACGAGATCCTGCCGGGCGGCCAGCTCGGATCCCTGGCCTACGTTGGGCTCGTCCCGCTCCTCTTCGCGCTCGACCAAGACCACGAGCCGCGGCGCGGCGCGTTCCTCCTCGGTTTCTTCGCCGGGCTCGTCTACTTCAGCGTCGCCATCTGGTGGATCGACATCGCGATGCACACGTTCGGGGGGATCCCGAACGTCTTCGCCGTCCCCGTCCTCTACCTCTTGATCGTCTGGATGGCCGTCCACTGGGGCGCGGCGTGCTGGCTCGCGGTCACGATCGCCGAACGGCTGCCGCGAGTCGCGGGACGCTCGTCGCTCTGGCTCGTCCTCCCCCCGGTCTGGACGTCGTTCGAGCTGGTGCGCAACTACCTCTTCTCGGGCTATCCCTGGGGCGATCTGGGTTACCTGCTGGCCCGCTTTCGGATCATCGTCCAGTGGGCCTCCCTGTTCGGAATCTACGGCCTCGCCTTCCTGGTGGTGGCGGCCAATGGTGCGCTGTACGCGCTCCTTCGGGCGGTCGCCGCGCGCGACCGCCGCGCGGTCATCCTGCCCGCGTCCGTGCTCGCGGCCGTCGTGCTCCTCCCGCTGCCTTGGGACCTCTTCCGGCTGCACGTCATCGACCGCGAGCTGGCCACGGCCCCGACCGTGAAGGTCGCGATCGTCCAGCCGAACGTCGACCAGAAGATCAAGAACGCGGCCGCCGGACCGATGGACTACGCCCAGTACCGTGACTTCATTTTGGACCGGCTCCTGCCGCTCACCGAGAAGGCTGACCGCGACGGGGCGCGGCTCATCGCCTGGCCGGAGGCGAGCTTCCCGATCCCGATGCCCGCCCACCCTCGCCGTCTGCCCATCGCCCTCCCCCCGCTGCACGCCCAGATCCTCGTCGGCGGCGAGACCGCGGGAATCATCCGCGGCCACCGCCTGCTGACGAACAGCGCCTTCGCCGTCGGGCCGGGCGGCGACATCGAGGCGCAGTACGACAAGCATCACCTCGTCCCCTTCGGCGAGTACGTCCCGCTCGAGAAGACGCTCCATCTGCCCATCCACGCCGTGGTGCCGGACATTGGCTTCTTCGATCCCGGCGACGATCTCCAAGTCTTCTCGTTGCCGGCCGCGTCGTCTGCGACGATTGTCCCGGCGGCCGCCGGCTCCGTGGGCGCGGTCTCCTACGCCCCCCTCATCTGCTACGACGCGATCTTCCCGGAGATCTCTCTGGGCTTCGCCCGGCAGGATCCGGACTTCTTCGTCAACCTGACGAACGATGCCTGGTACGGGTTCTCGTCGGCGTCCTACCAGTTCCTCTCCATGGTGGCCGTGCGCGCGGTGGAGACCGGGAAGGCGTTCGTCCGGCCCGCGAACACCGGCATCTCGGCGTTCATCGACCCCGCGGGGCGGATCGTCGCGCGCACGCCCCTCGGCCTCGTCGACAGCCCGGAGGACGCGGTCTCCGCCGAGGCCGCGGTGCCCCCCGTCCTCATCGAGGGCAATGTCCCGCTGCTGCGCGCGCATACGCCCTATGTTGAGATCGGGGACGCCTTCGCCTATCTTTGCGCGGCCGTGACGCTCGCCCTTTGGGCGATCGCGCGTAAACGTTTCGCCGTACGATAGAGAGCGCCATGCCTGTCGACGAAGTCCAGGAGCAGATCCAGAGCCTTGGCCGGCGCCTGTCCGACCTCCGGGGGAGGCTTTGACATCGACGGCAAGCGCGCCCGCATCGCGGCCATCGAGGAGCAGGCCGCACTCCCCGGCTTCTGGGACAAGAACCTCGAAGCCCAGGCCCTCCTGAAGGAGAAGGCTCAGGCGGAGGCGCAGGTCTCCGCCTGGGAGAAGGAGCGACAGCGGCTGGAGGACGCCGAGGTCCTCCTCGATCTCGCCCGCGAGGCGAACGACGAGCCATCCCGCGTCGAAGCGGTCGCCGCGGCACGCGAGAGCGAACGGGCGATCGAGGCGATGGAGCGCGCGCGAATGCTCGGCGGCCCGCAGGACGGCGCGCCGGCCATCGTAACGATCAACGCGGGCGCTGGAGGTACGGAGAGCTGCGATTGGGCGGCGATGCTCCTGCGGATGCTCACCCGCTTCGCCGAGCGCAAGGGATTCTCGGTGGAGCTGACCGATTCGCAGCCGGGCGACGAGGCGGGGATCAAGAGCGCGGACCTCCTCGTGCGGGGGCCCTACGCGTACGGCTACCTCAAGGCGGAAGCCGGCGTCCACCGGCTCGTCCGGATCAGCCCGTTCGACGCCGCCGCCCGGCGGCACACCTCGTTCGCCTCGGTGTTCGTCTACCCGGAGATCGAGGACGACATCGAGATCGCCATCGAGGAGAAGGATATCCGGATCGACACCTTCCGGGCCTCCGGCGCGGGCGGTCAGAAGGTAAACAAGACGTCCTCGGCCATTCGCATCACCCACTTCCCTTCCGGCATCGTCGTCTCCTGCCAGAACGAGCGGAGCCAGGGGCGTAACAAGGACCTGGCCATGAAGATCCTCAAGTCGCGCCTCTACGAGATGGAGCAGCGCAAACGGGAGGCGGAGCGCGACGCGGTCGAGGCGCAGAAGAAGGACATCGCCTTCGGCTCGCAGATTCGCAGCTACGTTCTCGCCCCGTACCGGCTGGTCAAGGATCACCGGACGGGCGTCGAGAAGGGGAACGTCGACGCGGTGCTCGACGGCGATCTGGAGGAGTTCGTGACCGCATGGCTCATGGGGGTGCGCAACCCGAACCGGCCGTCGGATTAGCCGGACGAGACCGCCCGGAGAAGCTCGTGCATCCGAACAAGTCGGCGGGGCTCGTTCGGGTCCTCGCCGGCGTAAGCTGCGACGGAACCCCCGACCGCGCGGTCGCGAACGGCGGCGTCGCCTTCGGCGGGGTGAGTATCCCGCCCATCCCGAACGACGGCGTCGACCTCGACCGGCGCTGAAGGCGATCAGCCGAGGGCGTCGAGCACGGACTTCGCGTGGCCGAATATCTTAACCGCCGGATAAACTCGCTCGATCGTTGCGTCCGGGCCGATCAGCACCGTCGTCCGCAGCGCGCCGGCGAGGAGCTTCTTGCCGAAGACTTTCTTCTCTCCCCAGGCGCCGTATGCCTCGTGGACGGAGTGGTCGGGATCCGAGAGCAGAGGGAACGGAAGGCGGTGCTTCTCCTTGAACCGGCGCTGGGCCGCGGGTGAGTCGCGGCTGATGCCGACGACCGCGGTCTCGTGCTGCTCGAAGGCGGCGACTTCGTCCCGGAAGTCGCAGGCTTCGAGCGTTCAGCCGGGGGTGCTGGCCTTCGGGAAGAAGAAGAGAAGGAGGCGGCGGCCGGCGAAGTCGGAGAGCTTCACCGTGCGGCCGTCGTCGGCGGTCAAGGCGAAGGGCGGCGCCTTCGATCCGGTCTTCGGCAGAGCCATGGGCTTCCTCGATGGTTCCGGTGGCCGCTCTCACGCGGCCAGGTGGCAGAACTGCTCGTAATCGATGAAGCCGGGGAATGCCACCCCTTCGGCACAGACGGGGCAATTCGGATCGCGCCGGAGCTTCAACTCGGTGAAGCGCGTGCCGAGCGCGTCGAAGGTCAGAAGGCGGCCGGCGAGGGGCTCGCCCACCCCGAGGATCAGCTTGATGGCCTCGTTCGCCTGGAACAACCCGACGATGCCGGGGAGCACGCCGAGAACGCCCGCTTCGGCGCACGAGGGTGCCATCTCTGGCGGCGGCGGCTGCGGATAGAGGCAGCGGTAGCACGGGCCCTGCCGGGGAAGGAACGTCGTCACCTGGCCGTCGAAGCGGAAGATCGACCCGTGGACGTTCGGCTTGCCGAACAGGACGCAGGCATCGTTGAGGAGGTAGCGGGTGGGGAAATTGTCGCCGCCGTCGAGGACGATATCGAACGGTTCGACGATCCGCTCCACGTTCTGGGAGGTGAGCCGCTCCGGGAAGGTCACGACCTTCACGTCGGGATTGAGCGCCTTGAGCGTCTTCTCGGCGGACTCGGTCTTCGGCATCCCCACACGGTCGCTCGTGTGGAGGACCTGCCGCTGGAGGTTGGACAGGTCGACCACGTCCATGTCGATGATCCCAAGGGTCCCCACCCCGGCGGCCGCCAGGTAGAGCGCGGCCGGAGAGCCGAGGCCGCCCGCCCCCATGAGCAGCACCTTCGCGTCGAGGAGCTTCGCCTGCCCGGTCTCGCCGACCTCCGGGATGATCAGGTGGCGCCGGTACCGCTCCTTCTGATTGGCGGTGAGCACGCGGGGCCGCTCGACGGGCAGTCCGGCGTCGGTCCAGCGGCTGATGCCGCCGGCGAGGCTCGCCACATCTTCGTACCCCATCTCCTGGAGGGTCCGCGCGGCCAGGACCGAACGGACCCCGGCGGCGCAATAGACGACGATAGGCTTGGCCCGGTCGGGGATCCGGTCCTCGACGCGCAGCTCCAAAAACCCCCGCGGTACGTGAACGGCCCCCGGGAGTCGGCCAGCCACGTACTCGTCCGACTCGCGCACGTCCAAGAGGATGGGGGGGAGAGGCTCGCGAAGCCGGCGGGCGACCTGCTCGACCGTGACCTCACGGATCTGCCGCTTGCTGTCCCAGATGAGCTCTTTGCCGCTCGGCATGATACCTCCGAATCCAAGTAGAGATTCATAGCGCGGTCGGGGCCGGGTTTCAACCGCGTGGCCATGTTAGGCTTCGCGGCGATGGGGCCCCTTGCGACAGGACGCTCGCGGCCGGCCGCGCTGGTGACCGGCGCCGGGACGCGCGTCGGGCGCGTGATTGCCGATCGGCTTGCCGCCGAGGGGATCTCCCTTGCCTTCCATTGCCACACTTCGCGCGCGGGCGCGCAGGAGGGTGCCGCCCGAGCCCGCGATCTCGGGGTGGACGCGACCGTGGTTGAGGCCGACCTCTCGGACTGGGACGCCGCCCATGAGCTGCCTGCCCGTGCCGCCCGGGCGCTTGGGCGACTCGACATCGTGGTCAACTCCGCGGCCGTCTTCGAGCGCGTCGCCTTCGGCGAGATCGGCCCCCAACAGCTCGCGCGGATGCTTGGCATCAACTTCGTCGCCCCCTTCGCCGTCTGTCAGGGCGCGGCGGAGGTCCTCGCGCGCCCCGGCGGCTGCATCGTCAACATCCTGGACGTGGGGGCCCGGCAGCCGTGGCGCGGTTACGCCCACTACAACGCGAGCAAGGCCGCCCTCGCCATGCTCACCCGCGGCCTCGCCCTGGAGCTGGCCCCGGACATCCGCGTCAACGGCGTGGCGCCGGGCGCGATTCTCTTTCCCGAGAGCTACGATCCGCAGCAGCGCGAAGCGGAGATCCGCCGTATCCCCCTCGGCCGCGCGGGCACGCCCGGGGACGTCGCCGATGCCGTCCTCTACCTGGTCCGGTCGGACTTCGTGACCGGAGAAATCCTCCGCGTGGACGGCGGGCGGGGAATCTGACGCCTCGGTCGCCGGACGGTTTACGTCTGGGGCGGGCGGCGGGGCAGCTCGACGGTGAACGTCGCGCCCTCGCCGGGCGCGCTCTCGGCCGCGATCCGCCCTCCATGCGCCTCGACGATCTCGCGGGTGATGTAGAGCCCCAGCCCGAGCCCGCGGAAGGTTCGCGCCGCGGAGGCGCGCTCGAAGCGGCCGAAGATCCGGGTCAGGTCGTCCCGTCCGATCCCAATTCCCTGATCGCGGACCGTGATTCGCGCGCCATCCGCCGTCACGGCCGTCCGGACTTCGATGGGCTTGCCCGCGCCGTACTTGATCGCGTTCGAGATTAGGTTCGCGAGCACCTGCTCGACCCGGAGCTTGTCCCACCGTTCGGTCGCCCCGGTGGCGAGGTGAACCACCAGCGCGCACCCGGCCAGCCGCGCCTCCTCGGCCATCCGGTCGGCCACCTCGCGAACGAGATCGGCGAGGTCCAGCTCCTCCAAGTGGAGCTGGAGCTTCCCCGCCTGGATCCGCGAGACGTCCAGCAGATCGTCGATGAGCCTCGCGAGCCTCCCGGCGTTCCTCACGGCCTTGTCGGCCCAGCCGACGACCTTGGTCTCGGCGCCGAGCCCACGGACCGCCCGCTGGAGCGAAGCGAGCTGGAGCGCGAGCGCGGCGAGCGGGGTGCGCAGCTCGTGCGAAGCGATGGCGAGGAAGTCATCGCGGGCTCCGATCGCGGCGCGCAGCTCCTCGGTCAGCCGCCCCCGCTCCTCCTCGGCGCGAACCCGCTCCGAGATGTCGATGATCGACGCGATGACCAGCGTCTGCCCCCCCGCGAGGAGGGGCGACAGGCCGATCTCTACGCGAATCTGCGTGCCGTCCTTCCGGACGCCATAGAGATCTCGTCCGGCGCCCATGGGTCTCGCCGTCGGCTCGGCCATGTAGCCGGCCCGCTCGGCGAGGTGTTGCCGGCGCGCCGAGGCAGGCAGCAGCATGTCGACCGACTTGCCGGCCAGCTCTTCGCGCGAGTATCCGAACAACTGCTCGACCCGTCCGTTCACACGCAGCATCTGCCCGGACCCGTCGACGACGATCATCCCCGCGGGGGACGCCTCGATGACCGAATCGAGCCATGCCCGATCGCTCTCCTCCCGCTCCGCCTTGATTCGCAGCCGTTCGATCTCGGACCGCATCCGGTCCGTCTCGTTCGGTTCGGGGCACTGCATGACTAACCCTTAGGTTTTTATGCGCCGCACCGCCAGAAAACAAGGCTATCGGGGGCGGCGCAGGACGAGCGTGTGGGGGCCGGGACCCGAGGCCGTGTAGTGATAGACCGAGCGGACCGCGTCCCAGCTCCCCGCCCAGCCTGCCGGGTCACCGCTCTCGACGCGCGGGCCGCCCGCCCAGGCAGCGCCCGGCAGCGCGACGTCGGTCGTCCCGGCCGCGTCTGATGCGGTGAACGAAAGGCTCGCGGTCCCGGCTCCGGCGTCCCAGGCGAAACTCTCGAGCGTCCCGGCGACGCGGAGGGGGCGCGGCCGCGCGAGGAAGTCGAGCGGGCAGAGGCCCCCGCTGCAATCCTCCCCGCCGTCCATCGCGATCAGCGTCGGATCGCCCGTGCCGGTAGCCCGATCGACGTTCTCGTCCCACCAGCAGAGCCCGCCGGAGAGCGCGTCCACCTGCTGGAGCACGTCCGAGATCTCCTCCCCATACTCGGGGTTGCCGATCGTCGTGCCGAACTCGCCGAGCGCCCAGGGGAGGTGGCCGATGTCGCCCGCCTCGCGGGCGAAGTACTGGAAGGCCGCGGCGGTCGTCGCTGCTCCGCTGTAACGGCCGGTGATCTGCTCCCCCATGTCGTAGTAATGGGGGAAGTAGACGACATCGCCTCGCGAGAACCTCATTCCGGAGGGGGAGAGGGTGTCCACCGTCCAGGCCGCCGGCTCCAGGAAGAAGAGGTGGTTGTGGTCGACGGCCCGGATGGCCGCCATGAGCTTCTCGTAGAACGGTTGGAGCAGCTCCGCTCCGAAGGTCCCATCGCCCGCGTTGGCGCTCCCCGCCCAGGGTTCGTTCAGCAGGTCGTACCCGAGGACGCGCGGCTCCCCGGAGAGCCGCGCCGCGACCCTGGCCCAGGCCGCCGCGAAGTCTTCCTGGACCCCGTCGCCGTCATGCCAGAGGTGGTCGAAGCAGGCGGTGATCGGCGGGGTCGCGTACTGCGCGAACCAGGCGCCGCCGTCGTAGGTCGCGTCGAAGGCCCGGTAGTTCTCCGCGGGGCAGGTCCAGGCGGGGCAGCCGTTGCCGATGCCGTCGAACGCGCTCGAATAGAGATCCTGGTGCATGTCGACGATGACCCAGAACCCTTGCGCGGAGAGCCCCTGCACCCAGGCGACGACGTGGTCGAGGTAGGCCTCGTCGAAGACGCCTCTCTGCGGCTCGAGCGCCTCCCAGGAGATGAGGAAGCGGACGGTGTTGAGGCCGTAAGAGAGAAGCGGCGCGACTCCCGCGGGGCTCCACTCCACGAACCCGCCGTCGGGCAGGTCGAGTCCCGGGAAATAGGGCGGCGTCTTGTCCCGGCCGGAGAGGTCGAACCCGCGCAGCAGGATCTCTCCGTCCTTGTCATCGACGAGATGCCCACCCGAGGCGGTGACGAACCCAGGGCCGGCGTCGAACCCCGCGCCCAGAGGGCCCGCGTCGTCTCCCGCGCCCTCCGGCGGCCTCTTCGCGTGGCCGCACGCGAGCAGGGCGACCAGCAGCGGGCCGGTCCACCCGGCCGCGCGCAGACCCCTCTCGCGGGCCCCCGCCGGCGCCCCGTCCGGTCTCCTCCCCTGCCAGGGGAGCGCGAGGCTGCGCTGCCCGCCGAGGGAGGCTCCAGGTCCTCTCCCCCGGCGGGGGAGAGGGTCGGGCGGGGGAGTCTCGGTCACCTCGTCACGCCGGGCTCGGCTCGTCGTTCGCGAGCGCCTCCGACGCCACGTCCGGCTCCGCGATCCGGTCGCAACCGTGCCGGGCGAAGCGCCGGGCGGCGGCCGCCGCCCGATCGTCGTGTTCGTGGTCGATCGACCACTGCCCGTGCCGCACGAGCAGGGCGAGCGCGAGCGATCGCGCGAGGGTCAGCGCAACGCCCCGCGCCCCCGCCTCCGCCCTGCGCGGGTTCCGGCTCGCCTCCCGCAGCCACTCCGCCGCCCGCCCGGACGCCGCGATCGCCTGCCGCGCCGGCGCGACGAGCGAGCCGCGCGCGTCCTTCCCCAGCCGTTCGATCTCGGAGAGCAGGGCTTCGAGCGCCCCGCCCTTGCCGATGGCGCGCAGCGCGTCGAGGGAGAGCACGTTCGTCGTCCCCTCCCAGATCGGCAGGACCTGGCTGTCGCGCAAGAGCCGCGGGACGCCGGTGTCCTCGCAATAGCCCGCGCCCGCGAACACCTCGACCACCTCCGGCACGACCTCCATCACCTGCCGGCCCGTGCAGAGCTTCGCGAGCGGCGTCACGAGGCGCATGAGCCGCGCCCCCTCCTCGGACAGCTCCCTCGCCTCCTCCTGGCCGAGCAGCTCGACCGCGCGCAAGGCGAGGTGGAAGGCCGCCTCGAACTCGGCGGCGAGGCCGGCGAACGTCTCCACGTGCAGCGGCTTCTGCGACAGCGACGCCCCGAAGGCCGACCGGCGCCGGGCGTAGTCGCGCGCGAGCGCGAGGCTGCGCCGCATGGCCGAGACCGCGGCGATCGAGTTCCACGTCCGGGTGATGGTCAGCATCGGCGTGATGGCCTTCACGCCGCCGGAGAGCCCGATCACCGGGACGGCCGGCGCTCCGGCGAGGGTCACCTCCGCGGTCGGGAGCTTCCGTGTGCCGAGCTTCTCCTTGAGCCGATCGACCGTGAACCCGTCCGGCGTTCCGTCCGGCCGGCGCAGCTCTAGGTAGAAGAGCGCGAGGCCGCGGCCGCCCGCGCCGTTCCCTTCCGGCCGGCCGAGGGTGAGCGCCATGTCGGCGGTGATGGCCGAGGTGAACCACTTGGTGCCGTACAGCCGCCAGGCGCCGCCCTCGTTCTTCGCGATCGCCTCGCTCGTCCCCACGTCCGATCCGCCCGTCCGCTCGGTCATCCACTGCCCCGAGGTCCATGCCTTGTCCGGGTCGCGGCTCGTGAGGCGCGGCAGCGCGCGCTCGACGAGCGCGTGGGCCTCATGGACGAGCAGCGTCTTCGCCGCCCCGTCGGTCATCGCGAGCGGACAGGCGTACGTGTCGGTCGACGGCTCGAAGAGATAGGCGAGCGCCATCTGGTGCACGCGGGAGAGGGCGCCGTGGCGCCGCTCGTAGGCCGTGGCGACGACGCCGCGCTCGCTCGCGAGCACGCGCGCCCGCTTCCAGAGCGGCGTCACGTCGATCCGGTCGATTCGCCGTCCCCAGGGGTCGTGGGTGACGAGGCGCGGCTCGAGCAGCCGGTCCTCCTCCTGCATCGCGAAGAGCTCGCCGCCCGCGAGGCCGCCCATGTCGGCCAGCTCGGGCTCGATCGCCTGGAGCATGTCGGACGGCAGCGCCCGCGCGAGGTACGAGCGGAGGACGCGGTCCTCCTGATACTGGTTCCCGATTCTCGGGGGATCCTGGAAGAAGGGCATGGCGGAATCGTAGCACCCCGGAGCCGCGTGACAACCGGGGGCGGGCGTCCCCGCGCCGGGGATCGCGCTCCCCGGCCCCCGCGCGCGCGCTCACCCGGGGAACGTCAGCGTGAACCGGGCCCCGCCGAGCGGCGAGCGATCGACCTGGACCGCCCCCCCGTGGGCCGCCGCCGCCTTGCGCACGAACGCGAGCCCCAGCCCCGTGCCCTTCTGCCGCGTCGTGAAGAACGGCTCGAAGATCGCCTCCCGCTTCTCCTCCGCCACCCCCGGCCCCTCGTCCTCCACCGTGAAGCGCGCCTCCGACCCCTGGCGCGCGAACGAGAGCCGCACCGCCCCCCCACGCGGGGAGGCCTGGACCGCGTTCTGCACGAGGTTCAGGAGCGCCCGCCGCAGCATCGACGGCTCCGCGCGCAGCGTCCCCGCCGCCACGTCCACGGCGAGCCGCAGCGCGCGGTCCGAGACCTCACCCTCGACGAGCCCCGCGATCTCCGCGGCGAGGTCGGCGGGCGAGACCTCCTGCCTCTCGGCGCGCGGCGCGCGGGCGTAGTCGAGGAAGTCCTCGACCACCCGCGTCAGGTGCGAGAGCTCCTGCTGGACGCGCCGGACGTGGCTCGCGGGCTCCCCCTCGGCGGGCAGGCTCTCGCGCAGGAGTCCCGTGAAGAGCGCCATGCCCCCGAGCGGGTTGCGCACCTCGTGCGCGATGCCGGAGAGCATCATCTGCATCTGCCGCTCGCGCGCGGCGAGCGAGCGGCGCATCTCCTCCAGGCTCCGGGAGAGGCCGGCGACCTCCTCCCCGCCGCCCTGCGGCTCGATGGGGGTCGCGAGGTCCCCGCCCGCGATCCGCCGGGCGGCCTCGGCCAGCCGCCGCACCGGCCGCGCGATCGTCCGGGCCGCGATCACCGAGATCGCGGCGAGCGCGAGCGCGCCCGCGAGGCCGACGGCGAACAGGCGCCGGGCGAGCCGCCCGAGCACGGCGAAGAACGCGGCGTTGCCCTCGGCGAGGATCCCGGCCACGACCCGGTCGCCCTCGCGCAGCGGCGCGTAGCCGGACTTGTAGATCCGGCCGTCCGCCCCGCGGAAGAGGAGGGCCGAGGCCGTCGCGTGGCCCCGCCAGAGCCGCGCGAGCTCGAGCCGGTCCCGGGCGAGGTCGGCGAGCGGGGCGCCGATGGGTGTCCCGGCCGTGTCGACCACCGCGCGCCCGTCCGGGGTGAAGACCGCGAGGCGCGAGATCTCCGCCGCCTGCAGGGCCTCCCGGAGCTCCTCTTCGGCGTGGCGGTAGGTGCGCGTCCCCTCGTCGCCGGGCCCGAGCGCGAGGAGGAGGTCCAGGGGCAGGCCGCTGCCCGCCGCCCCGGCCGCCGACGCGAGCCGCATCCCCAGCTCGTTCTCGAGCGCCCCGCGGGCGACCGCCCACGCCGCCTGGCCGACGGCCGCGAGCGCGACGAGGACGGGGACGACGTGCGCGACGATGGAGCGGAGCGCGAGGGAGCCGCCCCCCGGCGCCCGCGCGCCGGCCCGCGCGGCCGACGGGAAGGCCGCCTCGCTGTCCCGTAGCTCGGCCGCCACGAGGAGAACCTACCACGGAACCCGGCCGTCCGAGCCCGCGGGAGGCTTGCCCGGGGCCTCCGGAGTGGCTACAACGCGCGGGGAACGGGGGCTTTGGAAGGAGACGGCGATGGCCTTGCGCGTGCTGGTGTCGGATGACCTGTCCAAAGAGGGGCTCGCGGTCCTGCGCGCCGCCCCGGGGCTCTCGGTGGACGTGAAGACGAGCCTCTCGCCCGCGGATCTGCTGTCGATCATCGGGGACTACGACGCGCTCGCGGTCCGGTCGGCGACCCAGGTGACCGCCCAGGTCTTCGAGGCGGCCAGGAGGCTCAAGGTCGTCGGGCGGGCCGGGGTCGGCGTGGACAACATCGACCTCGCGGCGGCGAGCCGGCGCGGCGTGGTCGTGATGAACGCCCCCGGGGGCTCGGCGGTGACGGTCGCCGAGCACACCCTCGCCATGATGTTCGCGCTCGCCCGCCGGATCCCGGCGGCGACGGCCTCGGTCAAGGGCGGCAAGTGGGAGAAGAAGAGGTTCGCCTCCGGCCACGAGCTGTCAGGCAAGACGCTCGGCGTCGTGGGGACGGGGAACATCGGGTCGGTCGTCGTGGACCGGGCCCACGGGCTCAAGATGAACGTCGTGGCGTACGATCCGTTCATCTCGGCGGCGGCGGCGGCGCGGCTCGGGATCGAGCTGCTCCCCCTCGACGACCTGCTCCGGCGGGCGGACTTCGTGACCCTGCACGTGCCGCTGACCGACGCGACGAAGAACCTCATCGGCGAGAAGCAGTTCCTGCTCATGAAGCCCGGCGCCTTCCTGGTGAACTGCGCCCGCGGCGGGCTCATCGACGAGGCGGCGCTCGCGCGGGCGCTCTCCGGCGGGCGGATCGGCGGGGCGGCCTTCGACGTGTTCGCGAAGGAGCCGCCGCCCGCGGACCACCCGCTCCTCGCGCAGGAGAACTTCGTCTGCACGCCGCACCTCGGCGCCTCGACGGAGGAGGCGCAGGCCGCGGTGGCGCTCGCGGTCTGCGAGCAGATCGTCGACTTCCTCGTCCGCGGAGACGTGAAGAACGCGGTCAACGTCCCGTCCGTCTCCCGCGAGCTGCTCGAGCGGATCGGGCCGTTCCTCACGCTCGCGGAGCGGCTCGGCGCGCTCGTCGGGCAGCTCGCCGCCGAGCACATGACCGAGTTCCGGGTGACGGTGGCCGGCGCGGTCGCCTCCGAGCCGCGGCGGCCGATCGCGCTCGCGGCGCTGCGCGGCCTGCTCTCCCACGCGGCCGACGCGGGGCAGGTCAACGACGTGAACGCGCCGGCCCTCGCCGCGGAGCGGGGCATCCAGCTCGTCGAGGAGACGAGCGATCAGGCGCGCGACTTCGCCTCGCTCGTCACGGTGACCGCCCGCGGGCCGGAAGGAGAGACCTCGGCCGCGGGGACCGTCTTCGGGCGCGAGCCGCGGCTCCTGCGGCTCGACCACTTCGAGGTCGAATCGGCCGCCGAGGGGGTGCTGCTCGTCCTGCGCAACCAGGACGTGCCGGGGGTCGTCGGGCAGATCGGCCAGACGATCGGGACGGCCGGCCTCAACATCGCGCGCATGGCGCTCTCGCGCCGGACGGAGCAGAAGGAGGCGCTCGCGATCCTGAACCTCGACTCGCCCGCCCCGGCGGCGGTGCTCGACGCCCTGCGTGCCCTGCCGCCGGTGCGCGAGGTGCACCAGGTGCAGTTGTAACGGGCTCAGAGGTGGCCGCGGAGCGCGTAGGTGACGAGGTGGCCCTCGAAAGCGGAGCAGACCTTCGACACCTCATAGTAGATCGTGCTGTTGCTGGAATACTCCGCGCAGAAATCACCGCACGACTTCTGGATCGTGGCGACGCCGCTGCCATCCGTGAACGCGGTCCAGGTGTTGAGGTCCGTGATCACCGTCAGCTCGTAGCACCCGGTCGGCTGCGCCGAGCCCGTGACCACGAGGGTCGCGAGGATGTCGTTGACGCAGATGGTGAACGGGAGGTTCTCTCCGGTCCCGAGGTACGAGAACCAGTCGGGCGCCGCGCCGGCCGAATCGACGAACCCCGTCACCGTCGGGTTCGTGTGGACGCGCTGGTCGCTCGGGATCTCGCCATACCAGGTGAAAGTTGAGTCGGGGTCGCTGCAGTCCGCGGACCCCTCGTTCGTGGCCGTGCTCGGCGTGTGGTTCCCCTGCGGGTTGTCCACGACCTCGCAGCCGTCCGCGGGGTCGCCGTTCACGTCGTAGTTCTCCCCCCGGCAGGTGAGGACGCAGGCGCCCGCGGGGCAGCTCACGTCGTCGTTGCCGAGGTCCTGCCCGGCGCAGACGTTGGGGCAGGTGCCGCAATGGTTCGGGTCGTCGAGCACCGCCGGGGCGACCGACTCCTGGCAGCCCGCGGGCGGGCTCGCGCCGCACGAGCCGAGGAGCTGCGGCGTCGCGGCCGGGCAGGCGGAGAAGCGGCCGCCGGCGCACGTCCGGTCGCCGGAGCAGGTCCCGGCGTCGTTCGTCTCGGAGCACGCCTGCGCACCGCCGGCGCAGAAGCCGCCCAGGGCCGTGAGGCAGTCCGTGGCGCCCGCGCCGGACTGCGGGACGCACAGGTGCCGCTCGCTGCCGCCCGGTCCGTTCGGCTCGTCCAGGCAAGCGTAGTCGCTCGGGCAGGCCCCGGTCAGGTCGAGCGCGCAGTCCACGTGGCACGCGGGCGCGCTGTCCTGCGGCCCCTGCCAGCAGACCTCGGCGAGGTGGCCGCAGTCGGAATCCTGCGTGCAGCTCGCGCAGTGGGCGGGGCTCGGGGGGATGCAGTAGCCGTTCTGCGAGCCGGCGCTCGTCGCCTCGCAGAACGACCCGGGCTCGTTCGCGCAATCGTAGCCCCCGGCGCACGCCGAGACGCAGATGGGCTGGTTCGAGCCGGCGATGACCGCCTCGCAGAGCCCCGAGGCGCAGTCGCTGCCCGCCGCGCAGGGGCTGCCGAAGGGCGCGCCCGCGGGTCCGCCCGAGCTGCCCCCCGAGGTCGAGCCGCCGGTCGATCCCGACGAGCTCCCGATCGATCCAGACGAGCTCCCGCTCGATCCCGACGAGCTCCCGCTCGATCCCGACGAGCTCCCGGTCGATCCCGACGAGCTCCCGCTCGATCCCGACGATCCGCCCGTCGAGGAGGCCGCGCCGCCGCTCGTGCCCGAGGAGGAGCCGCCGCCGGCCATTCCCGACGAGCTGGCGCCGCTCGTGGTCGATCCCGAGGGCGCCCCGCTCGTCGAGCCGTCCTCGCCGGAGGAGCTGCCCCCCGGCGATCCGCCCAGCCCGATCGTCCCGGTCGAGCCCCCGCTCGTGGTCGATCCGCCCCCGAAGCTCCCTCCCGTGCTCCCGCCGGAGGCGACGACGAGCCCGCCGCTCGACCCGCCGGAGGGCGAACCGGTGTCGCCGCCACTCGGCGTGTAGCCGGGACCGCAGGCCGCGAAGACCGCCGCCATGGAGATGGCCGAGAGTCGCCGCACGCCCTCACGTTACGCGCCTCGCGTGCGCTGGGCAAGCAGGCGGCTCGCCGCTCTTGACGAGGGCTCAAGAGGCATCCCCCTCGATCGGGCCGGATTCCTCCCCTCCCGCGGGAGGGGCGCCCGGGTCGAGACGGCCCCGGGCGCCCTCTCCTAGGGCTACTTGCCGGAGCCGCCGGAGCCGCTCCCGCCGCCAATGGGCTTGCCGTCCGGGCCGAGGATCTGCACCCGGGCCTTCGGGACGCGCGCCTCCCGCTGCTTCTTGCCCAGGATCCCGTGCT
>JAKAPL010000061.1 GCA_021807105.1 Myxococcales bacterium
CCACAGCCCCGGCGGCGGATGGACAGTTCGCCCTTCTTCAGGCAGAACCTAACCCAACATCACGCGTGGACCCGGGGGGGGAATGCATCTGAGAAGCGGGGGTCCCAAGCACGTGAGAGCCGACAGAACTGCAGCCCGGGCTGCACCGACGGACAGGGAGGGATGTTCGGTTCGGCGAGCATCGAGGAACCGGAGGGGATCGCCGTTGGCCCCGATGGCGTGATCGTCGTCAGCGACGGGACGACCAACCGGGTCGTCGAGATTGCCCCCGACCTGACGGTCACCACGCTCGCTTCGGACCTTCCGGTTGATCCAGCCGTCCTGCCCGATGGCGGCTGCTCATGCGACTGTGTGTTCGAAGACCGGCCGGAGTGCTCGGCCTGCTTCGACCTCAGGAACCGATTTGCCTGCTTCACCGACGCGCGGAGCGACCTGAGTGACGCGGGCATGGCAATCCTGTGCTGGCCCCGAGGGGTCGCGGTCGACGGATTGGGGACCGTCTATGTCGCAGACAGTGTGAACAACAGGATTCGGGCGATAGCTCCTGACGGTGGCGTTGCGACGGTCGCGGGAAACGGCCAGGCCGGGGGGGGCGATGGTTCCGGCCTGCAGGCCGAGTTCTTCGCGCCTAGTGGTCTTGCCCTCGACGGATCGGGCCATCTCTTCGTCACCGACCCCACGCGGGTCCGACGGCTCGACCTCTCGACGGACGAAGTTACGACGGTCGCGGGCGACGGCCAGTTTGGTTGCAGGGACGGCCCGGGTGCGGTCGCCGAGTTCCACGGGGCGAGCGGAATCGCGGTCGATTCCGCGGGCAACTTGTTCGTGGCCGACGAGGGCAACGCGGCCATCCGTGAGATCTCCCCCGATGGCGAGGTGACGACGATCGCGGGCCAGGGGTACGTAGGATACGGGCAGGACGGGTCAGCCGCGGTCGCGACCTTCAGTGATCCCGTTGGAATCGCGATTGGGCCTGACGGCACCCTCTACGTCGCCGACGAGGTGGACGGGTTGCGCGTGATCAAGCGCTGAGCAAGCCACGCGGCTCGCGTCCAGGCCGCACGGGCCTCCGAAGAGAAAAGTGAGGGCGATCCATCGAGGAGCTGCCCCAACTTTCTTTGACCGGCGGCGTCGGGACCATGTCCGGTGGGGACGTGGAACGGGCAGGAGGGGCCGCGTGCAGCAAGGGCTGGACACGGGGGGAGCGAGCTGCCGGCTTCGGGGTGTGCTCGCTCCTCACCCCGTCTTATTCACGGTCCGGCTGCTGCGGCGTCCGATCCCGCGCCTCCCGAAGGGGGGCTTGCCACCCTCCAAACGACTTCGGGGGGAGGTGCTTTACGCGACGCCTCGTCGGTCGTCGCTCTCGCTTGCCCTTCTCGGCTGCGGTCTAGAAACGCCTCGCTACGCCGTACCGTGAATAAGACGGGTTCAACGGGTCAGCGATGTCGAGAGGTCAAAGTGGACCCGTCCTCATCGCACGCACCGGACCTTGCCGGTGCTGCCCACGACGCTGCCGCTCGTGCCGCCGGCGCCGAAGTTGACGCCCCACATAAAGGACGAAGTGCCCGCCACCGGCGAGGAGGTCCAGAACCAGTCGGCGCGGCCGATCCCCCCGATGGGCGTGTTCGGGAAGGCCATCGCATCGATCTTGGTGGTGAGCAGAGCAGAGGTTGAAGCGAGCAGGGTATCGAGCTCCCTCCTGCTCGGCAGACGCCAACCCCCGCCTGCCAGGCGGAGCGTGCGGCAATACGACATCGCTCTGCCCCAAGTGTACCATCCGGGAGCCGTGGTCCGCTGCCAGGTGAGCCCGGTCCGGGCGTCGTGAACCACTCCTTCGCTCGGGAGCGTGTAGCGACCGTCGACGAGGTTTGGCGACGGGACGCACCGCCCCTCTGCGCCCTTCCAGTGGAACCCCTGGTTGCAGAAACACTTCCCACTCGCGTCCGCGTAGCCGTTGACTTGATCCCGGCAGGCTTCGGTGGCCACTTGGTTCTGGGAGAGGAACAGATCGACGACCGGCAAGGAGATCACGTATCCAAGGCGCCCAACTCGGTTGAAGGTGACCGCGACCGGTACGCCGACGAAGTTGCCTCGGCTATCGAAGGCCGCGCCGCCTGAGCTCCCGGAGTTGATGTTCGCGTCGGTCTTGATCCGCCAAGGCAGATCTCGACCGTGGTATCTCAGGGGAGCGAACCCGCTCACCGTTCCCTTCGTGAAGGTGATGGTCTCGCCGCCCACGCCTGGGTAGCCGAGGACTTGGATGTCGTCGCCCAGCGAGACGCCCTCGCTGTTTGCGTATCGGTCGAAGGCGACATGAGGCAAGTACAAATGCCTTTGCCTGAGGAAGCTCTGGAGCTCGTAGGTCTGGCGCGTGGCCTTGTCGTAGAAACCGGTCGCCCGAAGGAGCGCGAGGTCGAACGCCTTGCTGACTGCGACGAGCTTCGTCGTGAGCCCAGGAAGCGGCACGCTCCTTACATCATCCGTCAGGAGCACCCGCCAGAAGAAGCCGGGGTTGTCGATAGCCGGCTCCATCACGTGGTAGTTGGTGAGGATGTCGCCTTCGGCATCGATAATCGTGCCGGAGCCCGTCGCGGACGGCTGCGACAAGGAATCGTAGACCACGATCTGCACGACTGCGCCGACATTCTGTTCTTGAATCCCGGCTGGGAGCAAGAGCGCGGCAGCGGCGATGGCGGCGACGGCGAACAAGGGTTGCGCCAAGACCTTCCGCCCAGAGCGTACACGCTTCCCGGAGCCACGGCCACCCGCTCGATCGTGCACTCGCGGCTTCGGTGGATCGCCTCCAGGGGAGCGAGCCAGGTGGTGGAAACCTCCTCGTCCGGCACCGGACGAGGGACCCTCGGGGGGGCCATGAAGCCGCCGGGGCGACTGAACCGCCATCGCGCAGCAGGATCACGGCCCGTGGAGCGGGACGCCGCGCGCAAGCCGCCGCCCGGGTGAGCAAGCTTACGGCTTGCGGCCCTTGTTGCCGCGGCGCAGGAACGTGGGGATCTCGTACTGCTCCTCGATCCCGAGCGCCTCGGGGTCCGCCTCGCGCGCGAGGTCGCGCAGGGACGGCCGGGGCGCGGCGCGATCGGAGCGCTCGACCGCGCGTCCGTCCGTGCCCGGCCCGCCGGGCGCGTCGCGGCCCGCCGAGGCCGAGCGGCTCTCCGCGAGGCTGGTCACGTGCGGCGGGGCGCGTCCCTCGCGCTCGACCACCGGCTCGAAGCCGGTCGCGATCACCGTGACCTTCACCTCGCCCCGCGCGTCGTCGCTCACGAGCGTCCCGAAGATGATGTTCGCCTCCGGGTCGGCGGCCTCGTGCACGAGCTGCATCGCCTCGTCGAGCTCGAACAGCGACATCTCCTTCGGGCCGGTGATGTTGACCAGGATCCCCCGCGCCCCATCGAGCCGCACGTCCTCGAGCAGCGGCGAGGCGATCGCCTGCTGCATCGCCTCGACCACCCGCTTCTCGCCGGAAGAGCGCCCGGTGCCCATGAGCGCGGCGCCGGCGTTCTTCATCACCGCGGTCACGTCGGCGAAGTCGACGTTGATGAGCCCGCGCAGGTTGACGATGTCCGAGATGCCCTGGACCGCGTTCAGGAGCACCTCGTCCGCCTTCTTGAAGGCCTCGACGTACGGCACCGACTGGTCCACGACCGAGAGGAGCCGCTGGTTGGGGATGACGATCAGCGCGTCGACCGCGGCCTTCAGCTCGATGATGCCCGCCTCCGCCTGCTTGCGGCGCCGGTTGCCCTCGAAGGTGAACGGCTTGGTCACGACGCCGACGGTGAGCGCCCCCGCGCTCTTCGCGGCGTCGGCGACGACCGGCGCGGCGCCGGTGCCCGTGCCGCCCCCCATGCCGGCGGTGACGAAGACCATGTCCGCGCCGGCGAGCGCTTGGGCGATCTGCTCGCGGCTCTCCAGCGCCGCCTCCCGGCCGACCTCCGGGTTGGCGCCCGCGCCGAGCCCTCGGGTGAGCTTCTCGCCGATCTGGACCTTGGCCCCCGCCTGGCTGGCGGCGAGGGCCTGGATGTCCGTGTTGCAGGCGAGGAACTTCGCCCCCACGATGCCGGTCGAGACCATGGTGTTGAGCGCGTTGCAGCCGCCGCCGCCCACCCCGGTCACCAGGATATTCGCCCCGAACGTCATCTCCGTCGTCCCATCCATGTTCGCCCTCTCTTCCCGTTAAAAGATGTCGTCCAGCCAGCTCAGCAGCCAGCGGAAGGGGCTCCGCTTCCTCTTGCCCGCGAGCCCGAGACCCTCGTTCCTCGCACCATAGAGCACGAGTCCGACAGCGGTCGCGTACTTGGAGCTCTTGACCACGTCCACGAGCCCCCCGACGCCGCGCGGCCCCGCGCAGCGGACCGGCACGCCGAGGACGTCCTCCGCGAGCTCCCCGAACCCGGTCAGGAGCGTCGCGCCGCCCGTGAAGACGGCCCCCGCGCCGAGCAGGTCCAGGTAGTTGGACTTGTCGATCTGGTCGCGCACCAGCTCGATGATCTCCTGGACGCGCGGCTCGAGGATCTCGGCGAGGATCTGCCGGGGGAGCACCCGCGGCGGGCGGCCGCCGACGCTCGGGACCTCGATCGTCTCGTCCTTGCCGATCATCGAGGCGAGGCAGCAGCCCGCGCCCAGCTTGATCCGCTCGGCCTCGGGGGCCGGCGTGCGCAGGCCGACGGCGATGTCCGAGGTGAAGTTGTTGCCGCCGAGGGCGATGACCGCGGTGTGGACGACCGCCCCATTGATGAAGAGCACGAGGTCGGCCGTGCCGCCGCCCACGTCGACCAGGGCGACTCCCAGATCCTTCTCCTCTTCGGTCAGCACCGCCTCCGCCGAGGCGAGCGGCTGGAGGATCACGTCCAGGACCTCCAGCCCGGCACGCTTCGCGCACTTGGCGATGTTCTCCATCGAGGAGCTGTCGGCGGTGACGAGGTGAACCTTCGCCTCCAGCCGGACGCCGCTCATCCCGAGCGGCTCCTTGATACCCGGCTGGCCGTCGATGGCGTACTCCTGCGCCAGCACGTGGAGGAACCTCCGGTCGATCGGGATGGCGACGGCGCAGGCCGCGTCGTGCACCCGCGCCACGTCGGACCAGCGCACCTCCTTGTCCTTGACCGGGACGACGCCCTGGCTGTTGAAGCCCTTGATCTGGCTGTTGGCGATGCCCGCGTAGACGCTGCTGATCTCGCAGTTGGCCATCTCCTCCGCCTGCCGGACCGCCTGGCGGATGCTGTCCACGGTCGCCTCGATGTTCACCACCGCGCCGCGTCGCAGCCCCTTGCTCCCGTGCTCCCCGACGCCGATGACGTTGATGCCATCCTCGTCGGTGACCTCGCCCACCACGGCGCAGATCTTGGTGGTCCCGATGTCCAGCCCGACAATCAGCTCTCCCTGCTTCGCCATGTCCATCCTCCTCATCTAACGTCGCCGCCGTGCCTTATGTCCCAATCCCCGATTGCCTTGCCCGCCTCATCGCGCGCGCGCCTCCCCCGCCGCGGGCACGACCACGACCCGATCCGGGTGGCGGTCGTCGGCGAGATCGGCCGAGGTGACCGAGAGACCCCGCCGCGCGAGCAGCGTCCGGGCGCGCTCCCAGCGATCGAGCTTGTCCGCGAAGCCGTCGCGGCCGAGCGCGAGGGAGGGGCCCGGCGCGAAGAGGGCGGTCAGGCCGAGGTCGCGGTCGACGTGGACCTCCGAGAGCCCGGCGAGCCGCCTCCGGGCGACTTCGGCCGCGAGCGTGAGGGCGAGGTCGAGGTCGGCGCGGAAACCCTCGGGATCGGCCGCGAAGCGGTCGCGAGAGAGGCCGGTGATGAGCGGCCGGCCGGGCGCATCCGCCGGTTGTGCGCGGGCGAAGAGCGTCCCGTCCTCGTCGGCGAGGTAGAGGGCGCCGAGGGCGATCCGCGCGACCGGACGGCGCTCGTCGACGGCGATGCGAAGGGTGCGCGGCAGCTCGCGGGTGACCGAGGCGCGCCGGATCCACGGGTCCTGGGCGAGGGCCCGCTGCGCGCCGGCGAGGTCCGCGCGGAAGACGTTCACCCCGGGGACGAGGCCGCTCCTCGCGCGGACGGCGTCCGCGGACAGCCGCCGGACGCCGGAGACGGCGATCCGCGCGACCGCGAAGTGGGGCGAGGCGGTGAAGAAGCGCCAGGCGGCCCGGCCGCCCGCGGCGAGCCCGGCCGCGACCACGAGGCTCCCGCCCACGACGAGGAAGGCGCGACCGAGGCGCGCGAAAAACGACCGGCGCGCGGCGGCGCGCTGCGCGCGGTCGGGACGGCGCCGGTTTCCCGCGCAGAGGCGGCTCACGAGAAGTCTCCCAGGAGCGCGATCTCCAGCGCGAGCGCCACGCCGGAGGCCTCGAGGACCCGGCGGCGGGCCGTCTCGACGAGCGCGAAGGCGTCGGCGGCCTTGCCGCCGCCCTCGTTGACGAGGAAGTTCGCGTGCTTCTCGCTGAAGGCCATCGCGCCCCGGCGCAGGCCCTTGACGCCGGCCGCCTCGAGGAGCCTCCCCGCCGCGTCGCCCGGCGGATTCTTGAACGTGCTGCCCAGGGTGGGGCGGTCCCACGGCTGCGCCGTCCGGCGCCGCTCGATGTCGGCCAGGATCTCCCGGTCGGCCGCCTCGACGTCGCCCTCCGAGAGGGAGAGGCGGACGGCGGTCACGACGGCGCCGGCCGGGAGGCGGCTCTCCCGATAGCCGAGGCCCAGCTCCGCGGCCGGGAACCAGCCGGCGCCGTCCACCGTCACCAGTTCGGCGGCGACGAGGATGTCCCCGACCGTCCGGGCCGTCCCGGCGTTCATCTTCACCTGACCCCCGAGGGTCCCGGGGATGCCGGCGAGGAACTCCGGCCCGACGAGCCCGCGGCGATGGGCCGCGCGCACGGCCCGCATGCCGGAGAGCGCGGCGCCCAGGACCACCTCGCGCGGCGCCGGCCAGTCCTCGCGGGAGAAGCCGGGGCCGAGCTGGACGACGGGGTCGTGTACCCCGCCATCGGAGACGAGCGTGTTGGCGCCGCCGCCGAGCACCCGGGCCGTTCGCCCCTCGGCCGCCAGCAGGCGGAGGCCCGCGGCGAGGTCCTCGGCGTCGGCGGGCAGGAAAAGGACGTCGGCCGCGCCCCCCGCGCGCAGGGAGGAGAGCGGGGCGAGCGGTTCGCGCTCGCGGACCGTGCCGCGGACGGCGAGGCGGAGCGCGCGGGCGAGGCTCACGGCGCCTCCCTGGCCGAGAGCCCCTGCAACAGGTCCGCGGAGAGCCGGGTCACGTCCCCCGCGCCGAGGGTGAGGACGATGTCGCCCGGGCGGAGCCGCGAGAGGAGCGTGGCGGCCGCCGCGGCGCGATCGGGGACGAAGACCACGTCGTGGTGACCGTGGGCGCGGACCACGTCGGCGACCAGCCGCCCGCCGACGCCGGGGATCGGCTCCTCGCCGGCGGGGTAGACGTCGAGCACGGCGAGCGCGTCGGCGTCGTTGAAGGCGGTGGCGAACTCCTCGATCAGATCGCGGGTCCGGGTGTAGCGGTGCGGCTGGAAGGCGACGACCAGCCGCCGACCGAACGCCGCCCGCGCGCCGGCGAGGGTGGCGCGGATCTCGGCCGGGTGGTGACCGTAGTCGTCGACGACCGTGACCCCGGCCGCCTCGCCGCGGACGGTGAAGCGGCGATCCACGCCGCGGAAGGCGGCGAGCGCCTCGCGGGCGACGTCGATCGGAATCGCCAGCTCGTCGGCGACCGCGAGGACGGCGAGGGCGTTCTGCACGTTGTGGCCGCCGACCATCTGCAGCTCGAAGGCGCCGAGGGGCTCGCCGCGGCGGCGGGCGGAGAAGGTCGAGCGGAACCCGGACAGCTCGATCCGCTCGGCGCGCCAGTCCGCCTGCGGGGCGAGGCCGTAGGTCACGTGCCGCTTCTCCACCTGCGGCAGGAGTCCCTGGACGACGGGGTGGTCGAGGCAGAGGACGGCGAGGCCGTAGAACGGCACGCGGTTGATGAACTCCAGGAAGGCGGCCCGCAGCTTCTCGAAGTCGCCGTAATGGTCGAGGTGCTCGGGATCGATGTTCGTCACCACCGCGAGGGTGGGCGAGAGGCGCAGGAAGCTGCCGTCGCTCTCGTCCGCCTCGACCACCATCCAGTCGCCGCGGCCGAGCTTCGCGTTGCTTCCCAGGTTGTTGAGCCGACCGCCGACCACCGCCGTCGGGTCGAGGCCGGCGGCGGCGAGGACGTGGGCGATCATGGAGGTCGTGGTCGTCTTGCCGTGCGAGCCGGCGACCGCGATGCCGGCCTTCAGCCGCATCAGCTCGGCGAGCATCTCCGCGCGCGGGATGACCGGGACGCCGCGCGCCCGCGCCGCGGCCACCTCCGGATTGTCGCGGCGGACCGCGGAGGAGAGGACGACCACGTCGGCGCCCTCGACCTGCTCGGCGCGGTGGCCCACGGCGATGCGGCCTCCGAGCGCGGAGAGTCTCTCGGTCGCCTCCGAGGCGCGCAGGTCGCTGCCCGAGACCTGGTAGCCGAGGTTCAAGAGGACCTCGGCGATCCCGGACATGCCGACGCCGCCGATGCCGACGAAGTGGATACGGGGCTTGCGATCGCGGAACATGGGCTCTCTTCAGACCCCCCGCCGGGCGCGGCGAGCGCCGGCGGCCGAGACGCGGCGGGCGGCGAGCTGGACGAGGACGTCGACGATCTCGTAGGCGGCCTGCGGGCGGAAGCGGGTCCCCGCCGCGCGGGCCATGGCCGCGCGGCCGGCGGGGTCCTGCCAGAGCCGGGTGATCTCGGCCGCCAGACGGGCGCCGGTCAGCTCGGCCTGGGGGATCGCCACCGCGGCCCCGGTCGCCACGAGCGCGGCGGCGTTCTTCGTCTGATGGTCGTCGGCGGCGGTGGGCAGCGGGATCAGGATGGCCGGCTTGTGGCAGCAGGTCAGCTCGGCGATGGTCGTCGCCCCGGCCCGGCTCACGACCAGATCGGCCTGCTGGTAGGCGGGAGACATCTCCTCGATGAACTCCCGGACGGTCACGTCGGCGTCGACCCGGGCGTAGGCGGCCCGGGCGGCCGCGAGGTCTCGCGTTCCGGTCTGATGGACGACGTGGATGACCTTGCGCAGCGCCGGAGGGAGGAGCGGCACGGCCTCGATCATCCGCTCGTTGAGCGCGTGGGCCCCCTGCGAGCCGCCGAAGACGAGGACCGAGAAGCGGCCTTCGACCGGGGGCGCCGGCGTGAGGAAGTTGTTGTCCCGCAGCGACTTGCGAATCGGGTTGCCGAGCAGGAAGACCTTGTGGCGCGGGAAGTGGCGGCCGGCCTCGGGGAAGGCCGTGAAGGCGGCGGCGGCGATGGTCCCCAGGACGCGGTTCGTGAAGCCGGGTACCGCGTTGGGCTCCTGGAGGGCGATCGGGATGCCCGACAGCCAGGCCGCGAGGAGCACCGGCCCGGAGGCGTAGCCGCCGACGCCGACGACCACGTCGGGGCGGTAAAGACGCAGCAGGCGCAGCGACTGGATGAGCGCGCGGGGCAGGCGGAGCAGGCCGCGGATCGCCCCGGCGAATCCCTTGCCCTTGATGCCCGTCACGTCGATGAACCGGACCTCGTAGCCCATCCGGGGGACCTCGGTCTTCTCGATGCCCCGCTCCGTGCCCACGAAGATGACGGAGTTGTCCTTGCCCTTCCCGCGGCCGACCAGCTCCTCGGCGATCGCGATCCCCGGGAAGAGGTGGCCTCCGGTGCCGCCGCCGGCGACGAGCAGCTTCACGCGAGCCCCCCTGCGAGGCGGGCGCGGGCGGCCTCGCCCCGGCTCTGGGGGAGGAGGAAGCCCCCGGCCGATCGCGAGACCGACAGGAGCAGGCCGGCCTCGACGAGCGAGACGACGAGCGAGGTCCCGCCGAAGGAGACGAGCGGCAAGGTGAGCCCCTTGGTGGGGAGCACGCCCATGGCGACGCCCAGGTTGACGCACGCGCCGACGCCGATGAGGCAGGTGAGCCCCAGCGCCAGGTAGGCGCCGAAGGCGTCGCGGGCGCGGAAGGCCGCGCGCAGGCCGCGCCAGACGACGATCGCGTACAGGCCGATGACGAGGACGGCGCCCGCGAGGCCCAGCTCCTCGCCGATGATCGAGAAGATGAAGTCGGTGTGCGCCTCGGGCAGGAAGAAGAGCTTCTCCCGGCCAGCGCCGAGCCCAAGTCCCCAGGGGCCGCCGGAGCCGATGGAGAGGAGGCTCTCGACGGTCTGGTAGCCGATGCCGTGGCGGTGCGCCCAGGGGTCCAGGAAGGCGAGGATCCGCTTCATCCGATACTGCGAGCGCGCGATCGCGAGCCAGCCGATCGGGAGCCCGGCGAGGAGCAGGCCGACGAGCCACGAGATCCGCGCGCCGGCGGCGAAGAGCAGCGCGAAGAGGAGCAGGGCCAGGGCCACCGAGCTTCCGAAGTCGGGCTCGAGCATGAGCAGGAGGATCGCGAGGCCGCCGACGAAGCAGTGGGGGAGGAACCCGACGCTGAAGATCCGAACCTTCTCGCGCTTCTTCGCGAGCGAGTGGGCGAGGTAGACGACGAAGGCGAGCTTCGCGAGCTCGGCCGGCTGGAACGAGAAGCCGGGGATGCGGATCCAGCGCCGGGCGCCGCCGACCGAGGAGCCCACGCCCGGCACGAGGACGAGCACGAGGGCGAGCAGGGCGGCGAGCAGGAGCGGGTAGGCGAACGGCAGGAGCCTGCGGTAGCCGAGCCGCAGGACGGCGAGGAGCGCGCCCACGCCCACCGCGGCGGCGCCCGCCTGGCGTTCGAGGAAGTAGAAGCCGTTGTGCTCGAGCGCCTGCGCGGTGACCGCGCTCGCGCTGTAGACCATGACGAGGCCGAGGGTGACGAGGGCGAAGACCGCCCAGAGGAGCACCGGATCGGGGGGGGCCGTCACGACGCCCGCCCCGGCGCGATCTCGCGGGGCCGCGCCGATGTCCTCGCGGCTCACGGCAGCGCCCTCACGAGGCGGCGGAAGTGGTCCCCCCGCGCGCCATAGTTCGCGAACTGATCGTAGCTCGCGCAGGCGGGCGAGAGCAGGACGGTCTCCCCGCCCCTCGCCCGTTCGGCCGCGATCCGGACGGCCCCCTCGATCGTGAGCGCGTGGATCGGCGCTACGACGTCCGAGAGCTCGCGGTCGATCGTGCCGGCCTCCTCGCCGACGAGCAGCGCGCCGCGCGTACGGCCCGCGAGCAGGGGGCGCAGCGGCGCATACGGGGCGCCCTTGCCCCGGCCGCCCGCGATCCACCAGAGGGGCCCCGCCACCGCCCGCAGCGCCACGGCGGTCGATTCGACGTTGGTCGCCTTGGAGTCGTTGATCCACTCGACGCCCCCCCGCTCGCGGATCCATTCGAGCCGGTGGGGCAGGCCGGGGAACGTGTCGAGCGCCCCCTGGATGGCGCCGGGGCCCGCGCCGAGGGCGCGGGCGCACAGCGCCGCCGCCATCGCGTTCTCCAGGTTGTGCGCGCCGCGGAGCGCGCGGTTGCGCAGGGCGTAGCGCTCGCCGGCGGAGCCCGGCGGGCCGATGGTGAAGCCGCCCTCGACCGGGAGAGCATCGGCGGCGGCGGCTCTCTCGGCGTCGCCGCCGAACCAGCGGCGCGCCGCCGGTCCGGCGGCGGCCATCCGCGCGGAGTGCGGGTCGGCGGCGTTGAGGACGGCGACGCCGTCCGCCGCCTGGTTCGCGAAGAGCCGCGCCTTGGCCGCCGCGTAGCCCTCCAGGCTCCCGTGGCGGTCCAGGTGGTCGGGCGTCAGGTTGAGGAACGCGGCCACCCCGGCGCGGAAGGTCTGGATGGACTCGAGCTGGAAGCTCGACAGCTCGACGGCGAGCACGTCGTAGTCGCCGCCGATCGCCTCGCAGAGGGGCGTCCCGAGATTTCCGCCCACGAACGGCCGCCGGCCGGCCGCGCGCAGCATCTCGCCGGCGAGCGCGGTCGTCGTGCTCTTGCCGTTGGTCCCCGTGACGCCGCAGATCGGCGCGGCCACGAACCACGAGGCCAGCTCGACCTCGGCCACGACCAGCGTGCCTCGGGCGCGCGCCCGCGCGAGGTCCGGGTGCGCGAGCGGGATGCCCGGCGAGACGACGACCAGGTCGCGGCCGGCCGCCGGGAACCCCTGCTCGCCCAGTCTCACGGCGGCGAGGCGGGGGAGGTCGCCCACCTCGGGCTTCCCCTCGTCCGCGCCGGTCACCTTCGCCCCGCGGGCGGCGAGCAGGCGGGCGGCGGCCTGACCCGAGCGGCCGAGGCCGGCCACCAGCACGTCGGCGCCGCGGCAATCGAAGGGCGGTTTCATCGGAGCTTGAGCGAGGCCACGGAGGCGAGGGAGAGGAGGATGGAGACGATCCAGAACCGGACGATGATCTTCGGCTCCGCCCACCCCTTCAATTCGTAGTGGTGGTGGATGGGGGCCATCCGGAAGACCCGCCGGCCCGTGAGCTTGAACGAGGCGACCTGGATCATGACCGAGAGCGCCTCGACCAGGAACAGGCCGTCGATGATCGCCGAGAGCAGCTCGTTCTTGGTGAGGACGGCCAGCGTGCCGAGGGCGCCTCCGAGCGCGAGCGAGCCCACGTCCCCCATGAAGATCGAGGCCGGGTAGGCGTTGTACCAGAGGAAGGCGATGCCCGAGCCCGCCATCGCCGCGCAGAAGACGGACAGCTCCTCCGCGCCCTCGATGTGCGGCAGGTAGAGGTAGCGCGCGATGTCGAAGCCGGCCATGACCGTCCCCGCGACCCAGGCGAGGACGGCGAAGGTCAGCGCGCTGACGATGGCTGGCCCGATGGCGAGGCCGTCCAGGCCGTCGGTCAGGTTGACCCCGTTCGAGGTCCCCACGACGACGAGGAGGGCGAACGGCAGGTAGGCCCAGCGAAGATCGGGATGCAGGCGGCGGGCGAAGGGGAAGTAGACGTGGGAATCGAGGTGGCCGCCGACGCCGAAGAAGGGGAACGTCGCGCGGCCGTGGAACTGCAGGTCGGTGCAGAACAGGAGGAAGACCGCGACGAAGATCGCCGTCTGCCAGAAGAGCTTGAGGCGTGGGGCGAGGCCCTTCGAGTTCTTCCGGACGACCTTGAGCCAGTCGTCCGTGAAGCCGATCGCCCCGTAGCCGAGGGTGACCGTCAGGGCCGCCCAGACCGATCGGTTTCCGAGGTCGGCGAGGAGCAGCGTCGGCAGGGTGATGCAGAGGAGGATGAGCGCTCCGCCCATGGTCGGCGTGCCGCCCTTGCGCCTGTGGGCGTCGGGTACGTCCTCCCGGACGTTCGACGCGCCGTGCTGGCGCTCTGCCAGCTCGCGGATGAACCACGGGCCGAGGAGCATGCCGAGCACGAGCGCGAGCAGGCCGCTCGCGACGATCCGGAAAGAAGGGTAGCGGAGGACGTTGAGGGGCGAGAAGCGCGCGGCCAGGGGAACGAGGAGGCGATAGAGCATCTAATGGCCCCCCTCCGCCGGCGCCCCGAGCGCCTCGCCGAAGCGCTCCATCCGCATCCCGCGGCTGCCCTTGAGGAGCACGAGGTCGCCCGCCCGCAGCCGCGCGCGAACCCACCGCAGGCCGTCCTCGATGTCCTCGCCGCTCCCGACCTCGGGGACCCCCGCCGCCCGCGCCCCCTCGGCGATCGCGCGCGCGCGCCGGCCGAAGGCGAAGAGCCAGGCGAGCCCGCCGGCCTCCTCGCCTACGCCCCGATGCCGGGAGAGCTCCTCCGGACCCAGCTCCAGCATGTCGCCCAGCATCGCGCCGAGCCGGCGCCCGCCCGCGACCCGGCGCAACGTCCGGAGCGCCGCGGCCATCGACGGGGGGCTCGCGTTGTAACAGTCGTCGAGGAGGGTCGCGCCCCCGGGGAGCTCGATCCTCGCGAGCCGGTGCCGGGCGGGCCGGGCGGCGGCGAGCGCGGCGGCCGCCGCCTCGAGCGGGACGCCGGCGGCGAGCGCCCCGGCGACGGCGGCGGAGCCGTTGCGGGCGTTGTGCTCGCCGAGGAAGGCGGCGCGCGCCTCGACGGTCCGCCCCCCCGCGCGCAGCCGGAAGGCGATGCCCTCGAGACTCTCGGCGACCTCCCCGACGAGCTGCACGTCGGCCGGTCCGCGCCCGAAGGTCACGATCCGCCGGCCCGAGGCCCTCGCCTCTCCGAGCACGAGGGGATCGTCGGCGTTGGCGACCGTGACGCCCTCGGGCGGCAGGCCGCGGTACAGCTCGCCCTTCGCCGCGGCGACGCGCTCGATCGTCCCGAGGGACTCGAGGTGGACGCCGTGGACGTTGGTGACGAGTCCCACCTCCGGCTCGGCGAGGGCCGCGAGGCGGGCGATCTCCCCCTCGTGGTTCATCCCCATCTCGATGACCGCCGCCCGGTGTTTCGGCTCAAGCCGCAGGAGGGTCAGCGGGACGCCGATCTCGTTGTTCAGGTTTCCCTCGGTGAAGAGCACCGGGCCGAGCGGCGAGAGCGCCGCCGCGAGCATCTGCTTGACGGTCGTCTTGCCGAGCGAGCCGGTGACCGCGACGACCTTGGCCGTGCTGGCTCGCCGGCGGCCCTGCCCCAGGGCCCCGAGCGCCGCGCGCGGGTCCTCCACCTCGATGCAGGGGAGGATCCCCATGCGCCGTGCGTCCGAGCCGCGGGCGACGAGCGCGGCGGTCGCGCCGCGGGCGGCCGCCGCGGGCAGGAAGTCGTGGCCGTCGAACCGCTCGCCACGCAAGGCGACGAAGAGGGCCCCGGGCTGCTGCTCGCGAGAATCGGTCGCGACCCCCGCGAACCGCTCGGGCAAGGGATGCAGGGCGTGCCCGCGGGTCCAGGCCAGCACGTCGCGCGCCGCGAGATCGGCCAAGATCACGCGCCCCTCCCCGCGATCGCCGCGGCGAGCTGCTCGCGGTCGTCGAAGTGGATCTTCCGCTCGCCGAGGATCTGGTAGTCCTCATGACCCTTGCCGGCGACGAGGACGACCGAGTCCGTTCCGGCGCAGCGGACCGCGAGGGCGATCGCGGCCGCGCGGTCGGGCTCGACGAGATAGCCCTTCGCGCCCGCGCGCGCGCGCGCCACGTCGAGGCGTGAGGCGCCGCCTTCTTCCAGGCCCGGGAGGATCTGGGCGAGGATGGCCTCGGGGTCCTCGGAGCGAGGGTTGTCCGAGGTCGCGACGATGAGGTCGGCGCCGCGGGCCGCCGCCCGGCCCATCAACGGACGCTTGCCGGGGTCGCGATCGCCGCCGCAGCCGAAGACCAGCACCAGGCGCCGTGCTCCGGTCGCGCGCAACGCCGCGCAGGCGCGGGCGAGCGCGTCGTCCGTGTGGGCGTAGTCGACGAACGCGGGGGGGCTCCGGCCGACCCGTTCGAGCCGGCCCGGCACGCGGGCGAGGCTCGAGAGGCCCGCGGCCACCGTCTCGCGTCCGTGGCCGAGCGAGAGGGCGAGGCCCGCGGCGAGCGCGAGGTTCTCGGCGTTGTGGGCGCCGATGAGCGGCGAGCGGACCTCCAGCCTCCCCGCGGGGGTGTCGAGGATCACGCGCGTGCCCTCCGTCGATCCCTCGACCGCGGCGATCCGGATCTGCGCTCCCGCCCCCCGGCCGAACTTCAGGACGCGCGCGCCCGCGAGATCGCCGGCGAGCCGCGCGCCGAACGGGTCGTCGCCGTTCACGACCGCGGCGCCGCCGGGGGCGAGCCCCTCGACGAAGAGCCGCCGCTTCGCCCGGAAGTAGCTCTCCATGTCGCCGTGGAAGTCGAGGTGGTCGCGCGTCAGGTGGGTGAAGCCCGCGGCGGCGAAGGAGAGGCCGTGGACGCGCTCCTGGGCGAGCGCGTGGGAGGAGACCTCCATCGTGCAGCTCGCCGCGCCCGCGGCGACCATCCCGGCGAGGAGCTCGTTCAGGTCCGGGGCCTCGGGCGTGGTGAACGGCGCGGGGAGGCTCCGCCCGCCGATCCGGTACCCCACGGTGCCGATGACCCCCGTCGTCTCGCCCGCCGCCTCGGCGACGGCGGCCACGAGGAGCGCGGTCGTGGTCTTGCCGTTGGTCCCGGTGATCCCGACGAGGCGCAGCTTCCGGTCGGGGTGGCCCCAGAACGCGGCGGCGCAGAGGGCGAGGGCGCGCCGCGGCGCGGTCACCCGGACCGCGGGCAGCCCGCCGTCCGGCGCGTCGCCCGCGACCGCGATCGCCCCGGCGGCGACGGCCGCCGCCGCGAAGTCACGGCCCGCCTGGCGCTGTCCGTCCAGCGCGAAGAACAGGTCGCCCGGGCGGACCCGCCGCGAGTCGAGTTGGATGCCCGTGACCGTCCGTCCCGCGATGGCCTCGGGGACCCGTGCGTCGGGGACGGCCCGCAGCAGCTCGCCCAGGGTCACGGCCGGACCTCGGGTGGGGTTGGGGGTAGGGGCCGCGTCGCGGCCTGGGCGAGCTTCAGCGCGGGCCTGGGGCCGCCCGGGCGGGCGGTCGCCGGCGTGGCGGCGGCGACCGGCGCGGCCGGCGCCGGGATGGGCTCGGTGGGCGGCACGCCCATCTGCCGCAGCGCCCCCTCGGCGATCTCCCGGAACACCGGGGCGGCGACCTCGCCGCCGTAAATCTTCCCCTTGGGCTCGTCGACGAAGACCCCGATGACGAACCGTGGCGCCTGCGCGGGCAGGTAGCCGACGAAGGACGCAAACCGCTTGTCAGCCGAGTAACCGCCCGTGAGCGGGTCGGCCTTCTGGGCGGTGCCGGTCTTCCCGGCCACGAGGTAGCCCGGGACCGCCGCGGCCGGCGCCGTTCCCCCCTTCTCCACGACGGCCTCCAGCATCTTGGTCACCGTCCGCGCCACGGCCCGCGAGACGACGCTCCGGATCGGCCGGGGCTCGGTCGTGACCGACCGTCCGTCGGGCTCGACGATCCGCTCGACGACGTACGGCCGCATCAAGGTCCCGCCGTTCGCGAGCGCGCCGAAGGCCGTCACGATCTGGAGGGGCGTCGCGGTGACGCCCTGGCCGAAGGACGCCGTCGCGACGGAGATGTCGGAGCGCAACGACGCGACCGTCCCCCGGACCTCGCCGGGCAGGGCGATGCCGGTCCGCGCGCCGAATCCGAACGCCTGGAGGTAGTCGTGCAAGCGGATCCTGCCGAGGGCGAGGCCGAACTTCGCGGCGCCGATGTTGCTGGAGACCTGTAACACGCGCGCGAGCGTCAACCATCCGAACGGTTCGTGGTCGTGGAGGGTCCGGCGCCCGATCCGCCAGGCGCCGTTCTCGGCGAACAGAGGCGTCGCCGGCGTCGCGACCTTCTCCTGCAACAGGGCCGCCGCGAGGAACGACTTGAAGGTGGAGCCCGGCTCGAAGGCGTCGGTCACCGCGCGATCGCGGAGGGCGTCCCGGTCGGACGGCCGGACCGAGTTCGGATTGAACGGCGGAGCGACGGCGAGCGCGAGCAGCGCGCCGGTCGCGGGCTCGAGCACGATCGCGATCCCCGAGGCGGCGTGGCTCTCCGCGACCTGCCGATCGATGGCCTGCTGCGCCAGATACTCCAGGGCGCGATCGATCGTCAGATCGAGCGCCGCCCCCTCGAGGTCGTCCGCGGTCGCCGTCTCCTCGGCGATGAGCCGCCCGCGCGCGTCGCGGACGCAGGGGAGGAGGACGGAGCGCCCCGCCAGGACCTGATCGTAGAAGCGTTCGAGCCCCTCGAGCCCCTCGCCGTCGACCCCGGTGAAGCCCAGGAGCTGCGCCGCCAGCTCGCGCTCCGGGTAGAAGCGGCGGCTCTCCTTGACCGCGCCGATCCCCGAAAGCCCGAGGCCCTCCACGGCCCGCGCCTCGGCCGCGGTGACCTGGCGCTTCACCCAGACGAACCGCCCCTTCTCCGCGAGGCGCCGGCGCAGGGCCCGGGCGGGGAGGTGCAGCGCGCCGGCGAGGCCCTCGACCGCCTCGTCGAGGTCCAGGATCGCGCGCGGATCGGCGAAGATCGAATCGACCTGCACGCTGGAGGCGAGCGCCACCCCGTTGCGATCGCGGATGTCGCCCCGGCGGCCGGGGAGGCTTACGGTCGCCTGGTACTGCTCGCGCGCGACGCGGCCGAGCTTCTTCTCCTCGCCGAGCTGGAGCCGCACGGCCCGGGCGAGGAGCCCGCCGAGGGAGCCGAACAGGAGCAGGCCGAGCACGAAGATTCGAATCCGGATCCGCCGGACCGGACTTTCGGTCCCCACCATCTCAAGGACGCTCCGCGAGCGTGGCCACGCGCCGCGCGCGGGGCGGCCGGGCGGGGGCGTCGGGGCGGAGGATCGCCGCCGGATCCGGGGCGGCCATGCCGAGCGTCTCCCGGGCCAGCTTCTCCAGGCGGTTGGGCGATCGGAGGGTCAGGACCTCCAGCTTGAGCCGGCCGTTCTCCTGGGAGAGCGCCTGCTCCTCCGCCTGGAGTCTCGACAGCTCCAGCCCTTCGGTGACGACCCCGATGCGGCCGGCGGCCTTGCCGACGAGGAGCACCCCCACGATCGCGAAGCCCAACGCGGTGCCGAGGATCCCCGCCGCCGCCCGGTCGCCGCCGCGCGCTCTCCCAGGGCGGGGGGTCATGCCGCCGCCTCGAGCTTCTCGACCGCGCGCAGCCTCGCGCTGCGCGCCCGGGGGTTGCTCGCGATCTCCGGATCGCCCGGGCGCACGGCGCGGCCGGTCAGCGGCCGGAAGCTCGCCCGCGCCCCGCACGCGCAGGAGGGCAGCCGCGGGGGACAGGTGCAGCGGCCGCGCAGCTCGGCGAAGCGACGCTTGACGCGCCGATCCTCCAGCGAGTGGAAGCTGATGATCGCGAGCCTCCCCCGCGGCCGCAGGAGCGCGGGCGCGTCGCGCAGGAAGGCGTCGAGCGAGGAGAGCTCGTGGTTGACCGCGATCCGGACCGCCTGGAACGTCCGCGTCGCGACGTGAATCTTCGCCGGAAACGCCCGCCGCGGCACCGCTCGCTCGACCGCCGCGACCAGGTCGCGGGTGGTCTCCATCCGCGGCGCTCGCTTGATCTCTCGGGCGATCGGGCGGCAGAAGCGCTCCTCCCCCAGCTCGCGCAGGATGTCCGCGATCTCCTCCTCGGAGAGCCGGGCCAGCAGCTCGCGGGCCGTCTCCCCCTCCGGCCCCATCCGCATGTCGAGCGGCCCATCCGCCTGGAAGCTGAAGCCGCGCCCGGGATCGTCGAGCTGCGCCGAGCTGACCCCGAGGTCGAGCAGCGCGCCGTCGATCGCGGGGAGGCCGAGCGAGGCCACCGCCTCGCGCGCCTCGCCGAAGTCGCGCCGGAGGACGGCGCAGTCCCGGTACGGCCGCAGCCGCTCGGCCGTCGCCCGCAGCGCCGCCGGGTCGCGGTCGAGGGCGACGACCCGGGCGCCGCGCCGGGCCAGGGCCTCGGCGTGGCCGCCGCCCCCCGCCGTCCCATCGAGGAGCACCTTCCCTGCCGCCGGCTGGAGGAGGGCCGTGACCTCCTCGACCAGAACCGGCTCGTGGGCGAAGGCACTCATGGCGCTACCGGCGCAGCTCGGCGGCTTCGCGTGGGGCGAAGCTCGCGACCGCCGCCGCGGTCGTGGGGAACGCGCGCAGCTCCCCCTCGATTCCGCCGAATCGCAGGATCGTCTTGACGTACTGCGACCCCCCCGCCAGGCGGAGATCGCCGCCCTCCGCCCGCAGCGCCCGCGCGGCCCGGACGAGCGCCGGAAGGCCGCGGTATTCGAGGTGGGTGACGCGGGAGAGGTCGAGGACGAGCCGGGGCCCTCCGATCCGGAGCGGCGGCCGGCAGGCTCGCTCGATCAGCTCGTACCCCTCGCCCGCGACCTCGCCCCCCGGAAGGAGCACCCGCACGCCCCCCTCCGCGGCCAGCGCGGGGAGCCAGCCGGACCTCAGCGCGGCGCCGGTCTCCGTGGCCTCGACGACGGCGGTGGTGCGGCTTCTCGGGTTCCGTTCTCTCATGGTTAGATCCCCAACGCGGAGAGCGCCTCCACGTCGTCCTTGAGGTGCGAGAGATCCTCGCTCTCCCTCTGTTCCCACCGCTCCTTCGCCCAGATCTCGATCTGATCGACCTGCCCGATGAAGACGACCTCTTTCTGGAGGCCGGCGTAGTCGCGCAGCGCGGCCGGGACGAGCACCCTCCCCATCCCGTCCACCGGGCACTCCTGGGCGTTGCCGACGAGGTGGCGCATCGCTCGGCGCACCGAGGGGTTGAACTGGTTCTGCCGGCGCAGCCGCTCCTCGAATTCCCGGAACGCGGCGAGGCTGCGCGCGACGAGGCAGGGCTCGTGGCTGACGGTCACGACGATGATCGGATCGTCGTGGCCGGCCATGATCTCCCGCCAGCGGGCCGGCAGGCTGACCCGCCCCTTCCCGTCGATCGCGTGCTCGTACCGGCCTCGGAACACCGTCTCGCCCTCGTCCTTGCGACCCACTCCATGCCACTCTACGCCACCGCGTGCCACTTGTTGCAGAGACGGCCCGTCCTGTCAAGGAATCCGCCGGAGGAGCTCCCCCATGTTTCTTGGGGCAGCCGCTCGATCCCTGGACCCGTTCCCGTTCCCGAGGCCCCGATTCCCAAGCGCGGGGTCCGCCTGCGGTCTCCTTCGATCGCTGCGGCCCCCGGGTGTCGGGAGAGAGCGGGAACCGGCGCAACTCCCCGGCGACGGCCTGTCCGGCGGGTCGGGCCTGCCCGGCGCCGCTGCACCTCCACGCGACGTGCCGGGCCCGCGCGCGCGGTCAGGGCGTGATCCGCGCCTCGCCCATGGCCCGGACCTCGACGAGCGGGGGGCCGGCGTTCTTTGGGGCGTCGCCGAGGGCGACCCGCACGCGGATGGGCCCGGGGGGCAGGGGGGCGAGATCGACGCGCAGGTGGAGCGGGCCGCAGCGCGGGGCGCAGGTCGGGTCGGGCTTCTCGGCGTCCTGGACGAGCCAGGTGGCCCCCTTCGCGTCGACGAGGATGACGGCGGTGTAGCGATCGGCCGGGAGGCGCGGGGCACCGATCGAGAGCGTCGTGCCGGTCACGCGCGCGTCGACCGGGAGCGGCACGGGGAGCGGCGGGGGCGACGTCCCCGGGGGGGCGGGCGCCAGCTCGACGGTGCGGATCCGCGCCGGCTCGACGAGCGCGACCTCGGCGTGCGGGGGCGGCGGGCGCAGCACGAGGAACGCGGCGGCGCCCGCGGCGGCGGCGGCTCCCAGGGCGCCCCACGCCCACGCCATCGCTCGGCGGCGCGGCGCGGGCCGCTCGCGCGGGGCGGGGGCCTCGGCGCGCGCCTCGGCGGCGACCTTGGCCTCGGCGGCGGCGAACAGGGCGAGGTAGTCCGCGGGCTTGCGGACCGGCATCGATTCCGCGAGGAGCCGGTCCACCGCGGGGAAGAGCTCGCGCCCGACCGCGACCGCCTCCCGGCAGCGCTCGCACGAGGGCAGGTGCGCCTCGAACGCCGTTCGCTCTTCCGCGTTCAGCTCGCCGTGGAGGTAGGCCACCGCCTCGCGCAGCGGCTCCTCGGGGTTCGAGTGGGGCAGCCGGACGACGTCAACCACGGGAGGCCCCCTTGGCCGCGAGCCAGTCGGGCAGGTCGGGCTTCATTTCGATCGCGCGCTGGAGCAGCGCCTGCCGGGCGCGCTCCAGGATCTTGCGCGCCGTCGCGGGCTCGACCCCGAGCGCGACGTGGAGCGGCGGGCCGCCCTGTTCGGCGGCGACCTGCGCGGTGAGCGCCGCCTGGTGGCGCGCGGAGAGGCCGGCGAGCGCCTTCCAGACCCCGGCGAGGACCTCGCGGTCGCCCACGCGCGCCTCGGCGGACCCCACGGCCCCCGGGGGCGGCTCGGCCGCGACCGCTTCCTTGCGGCGGGCGTCGTTTCGCATCATCGCCCGCTCCTCGACGGCGGCGCCCGTGACCAGCCGCTGCGCGAGCGCGTCGATCCCGTCGGCGGCCTCGATCTTGCCGTCCTTGAGGCGGCGCGCGAGCAGCACGACCGCCTCGGCTTCGATCTCGTCGACCCGGTGGCGGAGCGACGGCCAGCGGCAGAAGGCGATGACGCGGACGCGGGTGAGGAGCGCGGCCATGAAGGCCGCCGCCACGACGGGATCGCGCCGCAGGAACCCCTCGATGAGACTTCGTTCGTCCTCGCCGACCGCCAACAGGTCCTCCCGGGGCGACCGTTCGCGAGGCTACATCGAACGGCGGGTGGCCGCAAGCTTCCCCATCGAGCGTCCGGGCGCCCATCGCGCGCATCGTGAGCTCTCCCGGCGCCGCCGGAAGCTTCGATCGCTCCATCAGAAGCTTTGTCGGGGCCGTCGGAAGCTCTGATCGAGCGATCAGAGCTTCTGTTCGCGGCGACAGAGCTTCTGACGGCCCCGACAGAGCTTCTGACGGTGCCGACAGAGCTTCTGACGGACCCGACAGAGCTTCTGATCGCCGCGACAAAGCTTCTGATAGATCCGACAAAGCTTCTGATCGGTCCGACAAAGCTTCTGATCGTGCTGGCCAAGCTTCTGATCGGTCCGACAAAGCTTCTGACGGACCCGACAGAGCTTCTGACGGCGCCGACAGAGCTTCTGACGGCGCCGACAGAGCTTCTGACGGCGCCGACAGAGCTTCTGACGGCGCCGACAGAGCTTCTGACGGCGCCGACAGAGCTTCTGACGGCGCCGACAAAGCTTCTGACGGCGCTGACAAAGCTTCTGACGGCGCCGACAGAGCTTCTGACGGTGCCGACAAAGCTTCGGATCACCCCGACAGAGCTTCGGAGCGGGCCGCGATCGCTTCTGATGGCGCCGATGAAGCTTCCGATGGCGCGCGCGGCGCCTCCGATCGTGGCGATCATCGCTCTCCCGAGAAAATAGCACGCCCCGCCGTCACGCTCTTCGATCTTCGCCCCACCTACGGGGGTGAAGACCGCGAGAAGAGGCCGTGGCAGCCCAGGACGCCGGAATGGGTCTTCAGCCGGGAGCTCACCCGGACGTCGTCCTGGGT
>JAKAPL010000062.1 GCA_021807105.1 Myxococcales bacterium
AGTCCTCGATACCCCGCGGTGATCACGACCGGCCCACCCCGCGGCCCCTGCGCCGTCACCAACCCGTTCAGGTCGACCGACGCCACGTCCGGCCGGTTCGATATCCACGACGCGGCCACGGCCTGGGCCGGCCCACATCCCGAGCGGATCGCCGAGAGCTGCACCGACGACGCCGTCGCGCTCCCGTTCTGCACCTCCACCGTGAGCGTCGGGGTCGACGGGCTGATCGCGAGGCTCCCCTGGCACGGCGGCCCCGCGTCGCCCTGCAAGTTCGCGTCCCCGCACTGGTTCGCCACCCCTCCGCCGCCGCAGATGTTCGGCGGCGTGCAGCTCCCGCACTGGAGCACCCCTCCACACCCGTCGCCGACGTAGCCGCAGTCCGCCTTCGCCTGCGCGCAGGTGAGCTTCGTGCACGGCGGCTCCCCGCACACGTCCCGCTTGCCCGAGCCGCCGCAGATCTCCGGCGCCGCGCAGCCCCCGCAGTCGATCAGCCCTCCGCAGCCGTCTCCCGCCGGCCCGCAGTCGATCCCCTGGTCCGTGCAACTGCGCGCCAGGCAGCCGCCGTCCGGCGCGAACCTCCCGCCGTCCGCCGCCGTCGTCAGCCCGCAGACCCCCGGCCTCCCCGCGCCGCCGCAGCTCTCCGGCGCCGTGCAGCTCCCACACTGCAACAGACCGCCGCACCCGTCGCCCAGCGGCCCACAACCGACCCCCTCCGACGCGCACGTCCGCGGGACGCACCCGCTGTTGCCGCCGCAGACGCTCGGCGTCCCGCCGCCGCCGCAGCTCTCCGGCGGGCTGCACTTCCCACACTGCAGGACGTTCCCGCAGCCGTCGCCGATCGGACCGCAGTTCGCACCCGCCGACGCGCAGGTGACGAGCCCGCAGCCTCCGTCGATGGCCGCCGTCCAGCCGCCGTCCGCCCCCGAATCCGGCGCCTCCATCGCCCCGCCGTCCGTCCCGGCGTCCACGAGCCCTTCGCCCTGCCGACCGCCGTCCGGACGCGGGCCGGCGTCGATTCCCCCCGCCGCCCGGCTGCCGCACTGGCACGCCGAGAACGACAGCGCGAGCAGCCAGAGGCGGCCTGCCGAGAGACCGCGGCGCTCACCGGACGCGCGCACGGCCGTCATTCTACCACGGCCGGCTGGGCGCGTGGTGAGTCCAGTCGCCGATCAGTCCTTGATGATCCAGTTCACGTTCGCGTTGACCGGCCGGGTCTCGCCGCCGCCCGTGGGCAGGACGGTGACGCCGGTCGTCGCGCTGTTGATCGTGATGCCGGTCGTCGCGGCGGCGGTGGTCGGCGTTGTCCCAGTGTAAAAGTTCTGTTGGTAGAAATATCGGTAATCATATCCGGTGCTGGCGGTGGTAACGAAATCCCCGCTCGGCGCCCCATGGGAGTGACCCGGGTCATGGATATCGTGGACATGCCCCGGGTCGTTGATCTCATGAGCGTGGAGGCGGAACGCGTCTCCCTCGACCGAGCCGACCGCGTCGCCGGTCGCACCGGCTCCAAACCCCCCATCCGGCTGCGGCGCGCTGCGCGAAGCGGCGTCGGGATCACGGCCGGCCCCGTCGTCCACGCCGCGCAGGAAGCGGCCGCGGTAGTCCGGGAGGTTGAAGGTGTTCACGCCGTCGCCGCCGCCGTGGGTGATGCCGATGGCCGCGAACAGGGCAGGGTACTGGGTCCGGCTCACGGCGCGGCCGTCGCAGAGCAGCCAGCCGTCCGGAACGCTCGCGCCGGCGTCCGGCACGTCGCTGCCGGCGAACGCGACGACCATCCCGGGCGGCAGGAGTCCGGGCGCGCTGACGGGGCCGTTGATCGTCACGCCCGCGTCGCCCGCGTTGATCGTGAGGTCGCCGTTGATCGTCACGCCCCCGTCGGCCCCGTTGACGGTCATGCCGTCGTTGACGGTCTCGCCGTCGTTGAAAGTCACGGGGCTGTCGCTGGTGCCGCTGAAGGTGCCCGTCGGGCCCGTGGTCCCCACGAGTCCGGTAGCGCCCTCGGGTCCCGTCGGGCCCTCCGGTCCTGTAGACCCGGCCTGCCCCTGCTCCCCGGCCACCCCGGACTGTCCGGTCGGTCCGGTCGCTCCCTTCGCGCCCGCGGGCCCAGTCGGTCCTTCGACGCCGATCGGCCCTGTGGCTCCAGGAAGGCCCTCTGGCCCGGTAGCACCCGGACAGGCCGAGAAGAGAAGAAACGCGACGGCGGCAGGGACGAGCGATAGACGGCGCATGGGTTCTCCTTAATTGCTCCCCCATACACCCTTCGAGAGGGAAGAACAAGCCCATGCGGGGCGCAGCCGCCACGCGAACGCACAGGACCTTCCCCGGGCGGCGCGCGGACGACAGTCGCGCCGCGCCTTCAGAGCACCTTCTCGAGCCCCCGGCGCCGCAGGGACTCGACCACGGCGCGCACGTCCTGGCAGCGATCGCGTAGCACGACGAGGACGGCGTCGCCGGCGTCGACGACCACCACGCGCTCCATCCCGACGACGGCGACCGGGCGGCCCCCGGCGAGCACGACGCAGTCGCGAGAGCCCACGAGCACCGCCTCGCCGAGGGCGACGTTGCCCGCCCCATCCGTCTTGCGCACCTCGGGGAGCGCCGCGAAGCTCCCGAGGTCCGACCAGCCCACGTCCGCGGGGACGACCGCGACCTTCGCGGCCCCCTCCATGATGCCGTAGTCGAGGCTCACCGCGGGCGCGCGCGGGAAGAAGCGGCGAACCGCGGCGGCCTCCCCGGGAGTCCCGACGGCCGGATCGATCCGCTCGAGCACGCGGGCGAGGGCGGGGAGCTGCCGCGCGATCTCGGCGAGGATCACGTCCGCGCGGAAGGCGAAGATGCCCCCGTTCCAGAGGTGGCGTCCCCCCTCCTGGAAGGCCGCGGCACGCGCGGCGTCGGGTTTCTCCACGAAGGCCTCCACCGCGAAGGCCCAGTCCCGGATCGGCTCGCCGAGCGCGAGGTAGCCGTAGCCCGTCTCGGGGCGGGTCGGCCGGATTCCGATCGTCGCGAGCGCGCCGCCCGCGGCCAGCTCCGCCGCGCGGCGCAGCGCTCGCCGGAAGCCGGGGGCGTCGCCGACGTGGTGGTCGGAGGGGAGGACCAGCAGCACGCCCGCCGGGTCGATCTTCCGCACCCGCAGCGCCGCCCAGCCGACGCAGGGCGCGGTGTTGCGGGCCGCGGGCTCGACGAGGACGTTCTTCCTCGCCACCGAGGGCAGGAGCCGCCGGATCGCCGCCGCGTGTACCTTCCCGCAGGCGACCGAGATGTTCCCGGGCGGGCAGAGGCCCGAGAGCCTCGCCACCGTCTCGACGACGAGCGGCCGCCTCCCGTCGAGCGCGAGGAGCTGCTTGGGCCGCCGCGCGCGAGAGAGCGGCCAGAACCGCGTCCCGGAGCCGCCTGCGAGGACGACCGGAAAGATCCGCGAAGCCATGGGTGCCGCGCTCATACCATAGCGCCGATCGAAGCGGATCCGCGGCGAGGCCGGCAGGAGGAGCCGCGGCCGTTCGGACCCGCGGAGCCTGTCCGGGTAGCGGCGGGGAACGGGCGCCGTTAGAAAGGGGCGTGCGTCACCCGGAGCGATGGGACTGCCGTCCGAAGTTGGAGCCGCGGCGCGCCCGCGCTGCACCCTTGCGCCGCGATCGGGCCGCGACTAAATCGGGGACGCGGTCGCCCCCCGCCTCCGGCCATCCCCGCTCCACGTCACCTGTTTGGCCCCCCGCGTCAGCAGTCCACGAGTTCTAACCCTCGAAGGAGGTCCGCATGAAGAAGCTCATCGTCGCCGCCGTCGCGCTGTTCTCCGTCCCAGCCCTCGCCAAGGGAGGCAAGCACGTCTCCCTCAAGGGCGAGATCATCGACACCGTCTGCTTCCTCTCCAAGGGCGCGCACGGGCCCGCCCACAAGGCCTGCGCCCAGGGCTGCCTGAAGGCCGGCAACCCGGCCGCGCTGCTCTCGGGCGGCAAGCTGTACGCGCTCCTGGCCGCCCACGGCAACGAGTCGGCGATGGACGCGGTCAAGGCGCACGCGGGCGACGTGGTCACCATCACCGGCGACGAGATCGACAAGGACGGCCTTCGGGCGGTCTTCGTCACCGCGGTCCAGTAGCGCCTCGTGCCGCGGAGCGCGTGGCTGCTCGGCTTGGCCGCCGCCGCGGAGGCCGCGGTCCTCGCCGGGTTGCTGCTCGCGCGGACCATCAAGGCCCCCGAGAGGGCGAGCGACGTCGTCCGCGGCGAGCGGCTCGCCCGCGCGTCGGGCTGCTTCTCCTGCCACGGCCCCGGAGGCACCGGGCACGTCCCCAACCCGGGCGCCGAGGGCGGCGAGGTCCCCGGCTTCGTGGGCGGCACGCCGATGATGTACGTCGAGGAGGACGGCGAGATCGCGCAGTACATCGCGGCGGGCATGCCCGACCGCCTCCGCGGCGACGCCCGCTACCTCGCCGCGCGAGAGCGGGCCGTGCTGCAGATGCCCGCGTACGGGGGGCGGCTCGCCCCCGGCGACATCCACGCGATCGCCGCCTGGGTGAAGGCGGCCTCGGGGCTCGATGCGCCCGCGACCGGCGCGGCGCAGAAGGGCTTCGATCTCGCCGGGCGCCTCGGCTGCTTCGCCTGCCACGGCCCGATGGGCGCGGGGCGGGTCGCGAACCCCGGCTCTCTGAAGGGCTACATCCCCGCCTGGACGGGCGCCGACTTCCGCGAGCTGGCGCGAGACGACCGGGAGATCGCCGAGTGGATCGAGACCGGCGCCGCGAGCCGCCTGCAAGCGAACCCCGCGGCGCGCCATTTCCTGTCGGCCGCGGTCATCCAGATGCCGGCGTTCCGAGAGCGGCTCGCGCCGGGCGACGTCGACTCGCTCATCGCCCTGATCCACGCCCTGCGCAAGGACTGACGGGCCGCCGGGACGTTCGCCAGGCCCGAGACCGTCAGAATCGACGGTCGCGCTCCGGTTCCTGCGCCGATCGCGTCACGCGCCCGCGGGCGGCGGGAGCGTGAGCAGATACGCGATGACCGCGTCGATGTCGCGGTCGGACAAGCGACCCGCCCAGGTCGGCATCTGGAGCGGCGGCGTGGGACCGGTCGGATCCTTCTTGGCGGAGACGCTGCCGTTCTGGATGACCGCGCGGATCGCGTGGTACTGCGAGAGGGCGATCTCGAAGTGGGGGATGTCGGTCTTGCCCGCGAGGGCGTCCAGCGAGCCCTTCGCGAGCGCCGTCACGACCGTCTTCACGTCTTCGGGCTCGTAGAGCATCATCCGGTCGGAGATTCCGGCGAGCGCCGGCACGGCGCCGCGGGCGTAGTTGAAATTCTGGACGCCGCCGCGCCCTCCCTCGCCATGGCACGTCACGCAGCCGCGCTCGAGGAAGATCCACTTGCCACGCTCGGTGAGCGGGGCGCCCGCGGGCGGCTGCGGCGCCTCCCAGTAGTCCTTCGTGCCCGGCGCGACGGGGGCCGGAGGCGGCGCGGCCTGCCCCGCCGGCTCGACAGCGATCTCGCCGCGCATCCCGAAGTGGGGATTGCCGCAGAAGGCGGTGCAGTAATAGGGGAAGACGCCGGCCTTCGAGGGCGTGACGATCGTCTCCCGGACGTGGCCGGGGTACGCCTCGATGGGCCCGATCCCGAGCGCCGGCGCGTAAAAGACGTGGGTCACGTCCGAGCTGGCGATCCGGATCGCGGTCGGTTGGCCGAGCGTGAGGACCGGCCGGGCGGCCGGGAAGTCGCGCCGCCAGTAGTTCTCGCCGTTCACCGCCTCCTCGGTCCAGTGGCCCGAGGAGGCGACCGCGGTCAGGGTGATGACGCGGGTCCCCGGGGGGAGCCCCTCGTGGAGCTGCCTGCGCTGGTACCAGAAGGGCGCGCCGATCGCGGCCGCGATGACGAGGGCCGTGGTGGCGGTGGCAGCGGCTTCGAGGCTCTTGTCGCTCATGATCTCATCCCACGTAGAGGGTGAAGAAGCCGGCGACGATGCCGCCGAGCAGCAGCGCGACCGGCGCGAAGGCGCGGAGCGCGCGGGCCCCGCCCGGGAACAGGCGGCGGGCGTGGCGGGCCCCGCTGCGCAGCGCGAAGAACAGGCCGGTGAGCAGCAGGGCGACCTGGATGTACGGCGTCCACCAGGGGACGACCGGCGTCCAGGCGACGTGCGCGGTGTGGAACAGGTCCCAGCCCCAGCCGAACGGGTCGGAGAGGACCTGCAGGATGTACGATCCGTTGACGAGCATCAGCGGGAAGCTGAAGGCCACCCACGCGAGGAGCCCCAGGGGGACGAGCGGGTGGGCGAAGCCGAGGAAGACGTCCTTCGTCGGCGGAGCCGTGGTGCCCGCCGGCGCCCCCGCGAGGCTCCTGCCGAGGCGGACGACGAGGTAGTAGGTGCCCGGCAGGACGACGAGCGCGAGGGCCCACAGGGCGCCGGCGTAGGTGAAGAAGCCCGCCCAGTCGTGCTTCTCCGCGATGTTCGCCCAGTCCTTCAGGAACGCCCAAGGCCCCAGGTAGATGACCGAGTACGCGAGCGCGAGGCTCAACATGATGAAGGCCTTGTAGGACTCGTCGTAGCCCTTGAGCCAGCCGTCGGAGAGGAACGGCCGCAGGTTGACGGTCATGTTGCCGTGGGGACAGGCCTTCACGCACTCCATGCAGAGCCCGCAGTAGTTGTTGCGCTCGAGCTTGCTCGGGTAAATGAGCCAGGGGCAGCCCCAGCCCTTGTCGCTCCCGGCGAGGCAGCCCTTGTCCGTGCAGGTCTGGCAGACATCCAGGTCGCGCGGCCGGACCTCCGTCATCGAGGCCATGGAGAAGAGGCTCAGGAAGCCGCTGACCGGACAGACGTAGCTGCAGAACGTCCGCTGGCGGTAGACGAGGTGCAGGACCGTCGCGATCACGAACAGGCTGCCGAGGACGATGACGCTCACGATCGGCCGCGTCAGGAAGAGGGCGCTGAAGGTGCAGAGCGCGAGGAAGCCGATGTTCTGGAGCCAGATGTTCGAGAGGGCCTTCGGCCACTTGAGGTTCTTGCCGAAGTAGCGGTTGCGGCCGATGACGACGCCCGGGCCGCCCTTCTTCTTCTTCGGGTCCACCGCCCGCACCTGGACGAGCGCGCGGCGCTGGGCCCATTCGCCGAAGAAGGGGAAGGGGCAGACCGTGCACCAGATGCGCGAGGTGAACGGGACGAGCGCCGAGATCAGCAGGAACCACCAGAGGATCCAGACGAAGACGATGATGATGTTCCGGTTGCCGACGGGCGTCCCGAAGAGGCCGGCCGAGAGGAACAGGAGGAAGAGGCCCAGGTTCGGAAGGACGACCGCGAACTGGAACCAGCGCCGCTCGGCGAGCCAGCGCAGCCGCGGGAACCGGAGGAAGAGGTCGATCCGCCCGCTGCGCACCTTGGGGCCGGGCGTGGGCTGCGGGGCGGGGGCGGCATGGGGCAACGCGCTCATCGGTGACTCTCCGTGCCCTCGAAGGGCGGAAACTGCTCGCGGCTGCCGAAGCAGAACTTCGCGAGGTGGCAGGCGCAGCTCGCGCATTCGCCCGCGCAGCCGGGACACTCGACCTGCCAGCCGCCGCTCGGGATGCGGCGGCAGGGGACATGGGCCTTACAGACGGGGCAGAACAGGTAGTCGGTGTCGGATTTCAGGCCGCCCGCGGGGGCCGGCAGGTGGCCCGTGACGCGCACGAGCGTGGGGGGGCGGCGGCTCACGATCGTCCCTTCGGAGCCGGGCCTGCCTCGGGCTCGCGTACCTTCGCTTCGCCCTCGGGCATCGGCCCGTGCCAGGATTCCCATCCCCCGTCCGGCGTGGGCCGGCAGGGCGCGTGGGCGCCGCAGATGGGGCAATACAGGTAGTCCGTCCCCTCCTCGAGCGGATCCGCCGGGGCGGGTTCTGGCGGTCGCGGTGTCATGCCTTCGAGCGTCGCCCCTGGATCGCGAGGCCGAGGAGCCCGCCGAGCACGAGCCCCAGCAGCATCCCCATGCTGGCCGGCAGGAGCCGATTGGGGCCGACGATCAACTCGCCCAGCATGAACGGGTGGAGGAACCCGCAGGTGTGCGAGCAGCGGAAACGGAACTTGCCCTCGCGGCTGGCGGTGAACGTCACCTCCTTCACCTGCTCGACCTTCCCGGGCTGGCTCGGATGGCGGAGGTCGACCGTGGGCAGCAGCGGGTGGATGGTGACGTCGAGATCGTAGCCTTCGAGGTAGAAGCCGTGGGTGACGTCGGACGAGCTGAACGTGAGCCGGACGGTGTCGCCCCGATTCACGTGGATGACCTGCGGCTCGTAGCCGTACTGGTGGGCGACGACGTGGATCGACCGCGTCCGGGGTGGTTGCGAGGCGCCGCCCGCGGCGAAGCCCACTCCCCCGAAGACGAGCAGACAGCCGAGCGAAACGAGGGCGGCGTAGCCGTGGCGCTCGGGGTCCTCGCCGGCGGGCGGCTGGAGGGGGGCGGCGCTCACCGCTTCAACTCGATGGTGACCGGGGTGCTCGCGCCGGAGGTGACCACGACATCCTGTGTGGGCGCCTTCAGCCGCTCGCTCCAGACGGTCAGCTTGTAGGAGCCCGGCGGCACGCCGTCGATCTCGAAGTGACCGGCCGCGTCGGTGACCGCGAAGTACGGGCTGTCGACCACGACGATGTACGCCATCATCTCCGGATGGAGCTTGCAGAGCTGGACGAAGGCGCCGGTCTCGTTGAACACGTGCTCCTTGATCTGACCCTTGCCGAACGCACCGAGGTCGAACTTGTCCCCCTCGGGCGAGAAGACGTTGTGGTTCACGTCGTCCTCGTTGTTGAAGCGGACGGTCGTGCCGCGCAGGACGGCGAGCACGCGGGGTTCGAACCGGAGCCCCTTCTGGTTCATGACGGCGGGGGCCTTCGGAGGATGGACCGCCCGAGGCGGCGTCGCGTCGAGGCTGACGACGACGCCGGCGCGGAACTTCTCGCGCGCGGCGGTCACGTCGCCGGAGACGGATCCCGTCGCGCCCGAACCATGCTTGCGGGCGAGGGCACCCGTGGAGACCGCGAGCGCCACCCCGCTTACCGCGAAGGCGGCTGGCCACGGAATCGACCGAAAAGATTTCATCTTCGTCACCGGTGAACCTCCATCCGCGCCGTCGGGGCGCCTCGCTTCGTCGAACGGGGAGACTGCAGGATGTGCGCCAACGAGCTCCATGAAACGGAGGCTGCCGCGCGATATCCCGCGATATCCAATGTTGACTGGCTCTTGGCGCATCGTGGCGCGTGACGGCGAGCCGCCTCGTGAGGTCCGCCCGCTTGAGCCGCCGTTTCGGCGCCGTAACGTCCCGAGGTCGCGAGGTCCGGGATTCGTGACAATTCTTCCCTCGTTCCCAGACGGGGATCCCATCCCCAAGCCCAGCCGAACCCGACCCCTGGAACTCTCGGCATATCCCTTGCTAAAGCTACTCCGATCGCCATGAATCCGACGGCCAACCCGGAATCTCCTGCGTTCGTCGAACGGCCTGGGATCGAGCCCGCCGACGAGGCCGTCCTGCTCGCCGAAGTCGACCGGCGAATCCGGTCGCTGCTGCCGGCCCTCGCCGAACGGTTCCGCACGGCGCTCTTCGAACACCCCGGGATCTCGGCTGGCCTCCTCGACGAGAGCGCGGCCGACGGCTCATCGATGGCCGCCATCCAGCACTGGATCGACGGGCTGCTCGGTCCTGTCCCGGCCGCCGAGCGCGCCGGACAAGGCAGCGTCCTCGGCCGCCTGCTCGCCGATTTGCTCGTGCCGCTGGGCGCGATCCTGGAGGCCACGGGGCTCGTGCGTGAGGCGGTGCTGTCGACCGTGATGGGAGATCCGGCGGCGGCCGTCGCTCGCCGCCGTCTGGATCGCGACCTCGCGCTCCTGCTCGCGGCCTTCCACGAGGGTGCGTTGGTGCGCGCGCGGCAGGCGGAGCGGCGGAGGCTTCGAGCGCGCCGGGTGGAACCTCCGGAGGCCGAACCCGGCGGGACGGCAGCGGGAGAAGCCCGGGGGTTTGAGGCAACCGCCGGCGGGGCCGATGACCGCCGGATCGCGGAACGGCTCGCCGCCGTAGGGACGCTCTCGGCCGGCCTCGCCCACGCGGTCCGAAACCCCCTGAACTCCGCGCTCCTGCAGATCGAAGTGCTCGAACGTTTCAGCCGCCGATCGCTCCCCGGACCGCTCGCGGGGCAGATCGGCGGGCGGGCGGATCTCGCGGCGCAAGAACTGCGCCGGCTGGATCGCCTGTTGACCGAGTACCTCGCGTTCGCGGAGCCACGCGCGCTGGACTTCCGGCCGGGCGACATCCGGTCGATCCTGACCGCGCAGGCCGAGCTGTTCGAGGCGCCGGCCGCCCGCCGGCGGATTCGCATCGACGTGAGCGTCCCCGATTCACCCCTCGTCGTCGAGCACGACACCGCGCGGCTCGAGGACATCGTCGGGAACCTGCTGCGCAACGCGCTCGAGGCCAGCGAGGAGGGCGGGACGGTCAGCCTGTCGGGGACGGAGAAGGCCGGCGGCGCCGCCATCGAGGTCCGGGACCGGGGACCGGGGATCCCGCGCGCCCTGCTCGGTCGCATCTTCGATCCCTTCTTCACGACCAAGATGGACGGCACGGGCCTCGGGCTTGCGATCGTCCATTCGCTCGTCCGGCAGCATGGAGGCTCGATTCGAGTGGAGAGCCATCCGATCCAGGGGACATCCTTCGTCGCGTGGCTCCCCCGGGTGCGACCGCCCGACGAGCCGGTGGTGCGCACGCCCTTCGCGCCTGGCTCGCGGTGAGCTCCACGTAACCGTTCGCGGGTTGGATCCGCGTTTCCCGCGGCAACTCCTCGTGGGCATTGCCCTTCGCAGGCGTGGGATCGGACGCCGGAGCAGCCGGACCCTGAATAAGACGGGGTTACGCGGTACGCTTCATTCACGAGGTGGCGGGCGCGCGCCAGCCAGGGACGAGACAGGGCCCTCTCCCTTGGTGCATGATGCGTAGGTGCATGATGCGTACCGCTCGCCATGAGAGAGCTGCGCGCGATTGACAACCCGCCCCCGGGAACGGTCGATCCGGTCGCGGGGCCGGGCGAGCGCCCCTTCGACTCGCGGGACCGGGTGTACGCGGGCGTCCGCGCGGCGGCTCTCGTGGCGGGGCTCTCGGAGGTCGGCTTCGGAGGCCACCCCGCGGCCGGGCGCACGGCCGTTCTCTGGTCGATGCTCGCCTTCGCCGCCTACACGGCGGCGCTCTACGGCCTCGTCTGGCCAGCCCTCTCGCCTCACCGGAAGCCGGTCTTTTATGCGACGGCCGCCGCGGGGGACCTCGTCTTCCTCGCGGTCCTGCTCGCCCTCACGGGCGGCGCCGCGAGCCCCTTCGATCGCGCCCTCTACCTCTGGGTCGCGATGCTCGCCTTCTACTTCGGCCGCCGCGGCGGCCTCGTCGCCTCCTCCGCCGCCTTCCTCGTCTACGTCTTCTTCCATCTGGATCGGCTCCCTGGAACGACCGGCCCGCCGGGGCATGACAACTGGCTCCTCGCGGTGCAGGCAGGCGGCCTCCTGATGCATGGCCCGCTCGTCGGCTACCTCGCCGACCGCGAGCGCGCCCGCGCCGAGGAGCTGCGCGCCGCCCGCGACGGCCTCGCGAGCGTCAACCAGAAGATCCTCGATGGCCAGGCCCGGCTGATCCAGGCCGAGAAGCTCTCCTCCATCGGCCTGCTCGCCTCGGGCCTCGCCCACGAGATCAACAACCCCCTCACCGGTGTCATCGGGTGCGTGCAGGCCCTGCGCGCGGGCAGCGTCGCGCCGGAGCGGCGCTCGCAGTACTTCGCGACCATCGGCGACGGCCTCGAACGGATCCGAGCGACGGTCCAGAGCCTCCTCGACTTCACGCGACACCGCCCGCGGATCCTGGCCCCGATCGACGCCGCGGACCTCGCGGGCTCCTGCGTCCGGCTCGTGGAGCCGATGGCGAGCAAGCGCCGCGTCACGTTCGCGCAACGGATCGCCCCCTGCGAGGCGACCGTCTGCGGCGACCGGAGCCAGCTCCTGCAGGCGCTCCTGAACCTCCTCGTGAACGCCGCCTACGCCTCGCCCGAGGGCGGCGAGGTCGCGGTGACGCTGCGGCGTGGACCGGGCCACGCCGGGATCTCCGTCGAGGACCATGGCGGCGGCATCCCCGCCGCGATCCTCGCGCGGGTCTGCGATCCGTTCTTCACCACCAAGCCCGAGGGCGAGGGCACGGGGCTGGGGCTCACGGTGACGCTCGGCATCGCGCGGGCGCATGGCGGGGATCTGGAGATCGAGAGCGAGGAGGCGCGCGGGACGGTGGTGACGCTCTGGATCCCCGAGGAGAGCCCGAAGGGCGGGGGCGTGGGGGCGGCGCGTGCTTGACATCCTGCTCGCCGACGACGAGCCGTCGATCCGCCTCGCCGTGGGGGACTCCCTGCGCGCGGTCGGCCACCGGATCGTGCTCGCCGAGAACGGCCGGCAGGCCATGGAGCAGCTCGCGCGCCAGCCGTTCGATCTCCTGATCTGCGACATCCGGATGCCGGGCGCGGACGGCATGACCGTCTTCCGGCGCGCGCGCGTGGAGTGGCCGCAGACCGACGTCATCCTCATCACCGCGTTCGGCAAGGTCGAGGACGCGGTCGCGGCGTTGCGGGAGGGCGCGCAGGACTACCTCGTCAAGCCCTTCGAGATGGAGGAGCTGCGGCTGCGGGTCGGGCGGCTCGCCGAGCGGCGCGAGCTGCGGCGCCAGCTCGAGGAGGCCCGCCGCGAGCTGGGCGCCGCTGATCGCGGCGCCCTGGTGGGGCGTTCGCCGCCGATGCTGCGGCTGCTCGATCGGATCGAGACGTTCGCCCCGAGCGAGGCGACGGTGCTCATCACGGGCGAGAGCGGGACCGGCAAGGAGCTCGTCGCCCGGCTCCTGCACGCGAAGAGCGATCGGCACGCCGGTCCGTTCGTCGCCGTCAACTGCGCCGCCTTCCCGGAGACGCTCCTGGAGGCCGAGCTGTTCGGTCACGAGCGCGGCGCCTTCACCGGGGCCGTGCGCCGGCGCGAGGGACGGTTCGAGCTGGCCTCGGGCGGCACGCTCTTCTTCGACGAGGTCGGCGAGATGTCCCTGCCGGTGCAGGTGAAGCTCCTGCGGGCCCTCGAGGGAGGGCGGATCGAACCGCTCGGAGCGGAGCGGTCGTTGGAGCTCGACGTGCGCGTGCTCGCCGCGACCCACCGAGATCTGAAGGAGATGATCGCCGCGGGGCGCTTCCGCGAAGACCTGTTCTACCGGCTCAACGTCCTTGGCCTGTCGCTGCCGCCCCTGCGCGACCGGCCCGGGGATCTGCCGCTGCTCACCGAGCACTTCCTCCGGCACTTCACGCCGGCGGGCCGCGAGCCGCCCGTCCTCTCGCCGCAGGCGTTCGCCGCCCTCAGCCGCTACCCGTTTGCTGGGAACGTGCGGGAGCTGGCCCACGCCATCCAGCACGCGGTCGTCCTCTCGCGCGGGCAGGCGATCGAGCCGCGTCACCTGCCCGACGCGATCGGCGGCCTGGCCGGTGGGAGCGACGCCGGCGGCGAGACAGGCCCGGGGGGTGCGACAGGCCTCCGCCCGCTCGGCGAAGCCACCGCCGAGTTCGAACGGACCTACCTCCTGGGCGCGCTGCGGCGGGCGGGGGGAAAGCGCGGGCTCGCCGCGGCGGCCCTCGGAATCTCCCGCAAGACCCTCTGGGAGAAGATGCGCGCCCACGGCCTCGAAGACTCCGAGATCGACGCGGGCGAGGACTGATCGACTGCCGCAGCACGGCCTTCGAAGGCCGACGGCCCAACGTGGCCGCGAGGGGTCCGGGTCTTCGGGGACGGTGATCCCCGGCGTGGCCTCCCTACCCCCAGGGCGTGCGCCGGCGCGCCGCGAGGCGGTCCATTGCTGCCTGCATGGTCGCCCGAACGCGTTCGGCGATCGACGCGTCGGCCTCGCCGGCCCCGACGTGGATCGGGTCGAGCAGCTCGGCCTCGATGCGCGTGGGGAGCGGGATGAACGCCTGGAGCATGGCGAGGCCGGTGAGCGGCCAGAGGGGCGGGAAGAGGATGCCGGGGAGGGAGGCGGCCGCGGCGACGCCACCGAGCGTCAGCGGCAGGGCCTTCGCGAGGCGCCGGTCCGCCCCTGAGAGCCGCGCGGCGCGCTCCGCGCCCGGCAGGGCGACGTAGGCCGCGTGCGCGCCGCAGAGGACCAGGGGGACGATCGGGACGCCCGCCTCGCGCGCGAGCCGGACGAAGCCGTGGCGCCCCGCGAAGTCGATCCGGTAGCGGGAGCCGAACGGCCGTAACGCCTCGACGTCCCCGCCCGGGAAGACGATGAGGGTCTGGCCGCGGGCGAGCACGGCGCGGGCGACCTCGGGGTGGGCGAAGACGGCGCCGATCTTCTGCATGACCGGGAAGCGCCGGAACGGCCCCTGCCAGGCGATCCGGTGGGCCAGGCCGCGGATCGGGCGCGCGCCGAAGCGCCGGCGCCAGGCGCGCAAGAGGAGGAAGATCTCGTGCACCGCGGCGACGCTGTGGTTCGCGACCACGAGGTTGGGCCCTGGGGGCAGTCGCTCCAGCCCTTGGGCGCGGAAGCGGAAATAGCCGGAGAGGGGCGTCGTGAGCGCGGCCGCCCAGCCGATCGCCCGCTCCGACGCGCGGTCCTCGTGCCGCAGCTCGGGGTGGCGCGCCAGGAACTCGTCGGCGAGGCGGCTCATGCGATGGCGCGCAGGTCGGAGACGATCTCGGCGTCGAGGGAGTGGTAGTCCACGTCCACGTCGAGTCGGGCGAGGACGGAGTAGAAGCCGAGCTGCAGCCGGTTCAGGAAGAGCAGGTCGGCGGGGAGGGGCGTGAACTCGCCGGCCGGCCCGAAGACCATGGCCCGCGTGTGGTCTCTCATGTCCGTGAAGAGCCTGCGGCAGTACTCGCGCGTGATCCGATAGCGCCCGTTCGCGAAGAGGGGGGCGAAGCAGAGTCGCAGGTAGTCGCGGCCGCGCTGGGCGCCCTCGCCGGCGGAGGAGAGCCCCACCAGCTCCGCGCCGGCCTCGATGAACCGCGCGTCGTCTCCGGCCGCGGAGGCGCGGTGGGCCTCCCGGATCATCTCCGTCCGCTCCGGCGAGAGCCGCCGCGTGCAGCCGAAGTCGAGGAACCAGACATGGTCCGCGCCCAGGAGGTAGTTGCCGGGGTGCGGGTCGGCGTTGAAGAGGCCATGCATGAGGCTCTTGAAGACGAAACGCCAGAGCGTCTCGGCCCAGAAGCGCCGCGTCTCCTCCGGCGCTCGCTCCGCCTCCTCGAAGGAGAGGCCCGAGACGAGCCGCGAGGTGAGCACGCGCGTGGTGGAGGCCCGCGGTACGACCTCGGGCACCCGAACGTGCAGATCGCCGTGGAAGAGGGCGGAGAACTCCGCCTGCGCGCCGGCCTCGTGCCGGTAGTCCAGCTCCTCGAGGAAGCGCGCCCGGATCTCCTCGACCTGCTCGTCTAGGCGGAACTTGGCGCTCACCGGGCCGAGAAGCGTCGCGAGCGTGGAGAGCGACAGCTCGGTGGCGAGTGCGTCGGCGATCCCCTCGTACTGGACCTTCACCGCCACCTCGCCCACGTCCGGCAGCCGCGCGCGATGGACCTCGCCAATCGACGCGGCGGCGAACGCCTTCGGCTCCCAATCCAGGAAGAACCGGTCGGGGGGGGCGCCCAGCTCCTCCTCGACGACCCGCGCCGCGCCGGCCGGGTCGAGGACCGGCGCCGCGTTGCGCAGCACGGCGAGGGCCTTCTGGTAGACGGCGGCGTCCCGCTCGGGCAGCACCCCCTCGAGGTAGCTGCCGATCTGCCCCGCCTTCAGGGCGATGCCGCGCAGGCGCGCGAGCCGGCGCGCCGCCGCGAGCGCCGCCGCCTCGGTCGCGCCCGGGACGCCGAGCCGCCCGAGGAGCTGGCCGGCCCCGACGCGCAGGCCGGTGGCCGCGATGGACGCGATCCTCGCGAACCCTTTGGGCGGACGTTCCGGGGCCAAGCAGCTCCCCTTCTAACCCGTCGCGCCTCTTGACGCACCCGCCCCCCCGGGAGGAGTCTCCGCTCGCCCGCCCGCCAGGGTGACGGAGGTGACCATGTCGCGCATCGTCAAAGGGGGTCTCATCCAGGCCCACAGCCCGCTCAACGACGAGCAGGCCGGAGTCGAGAAGATCAAGGCGGCGGCGCTGTCGGTGCACCTGCCGCTCATCGAGAAGGCGGGCCGGCAGGGGGTCCAGATCCTCTGCCTCCAAGAGATCTTCGACGGCCCGTACTTCTGCCCGGCGCAGACGCCGTTCTGGTACCGGATGGCCGAGGAGGTCCCGGGGCCGACGACCGAAGAGATGGCCGCCCTGGCCAAGAAGCACGCGATGGCGATCGTCGTGCCGATCTACGAGCGGGAGATGGCCGGGGTCTACTACAACACCGCCGCGGTGATCGACGCCGACGGCCGCTACCTCGGCAAGTACCGCAAGAACCACATCCCGCAGACGGCGGGCTTCTGGGAGAAGTACTACTTCAAGCCCGGCAACCTCGGCTATCCGGTCTTCCAGACCCGCTACGCGAAGGTCGGCGTCTACATCTGTTACGACCGCCACTTCCCGGAGGGGGCCCGCGCGCTCGGCCTCGCCGGCGCCGAGATCGTCGTGAACCCCTCGGCGACCGTCGCCGGCCTCTCGCAGTACCTCTGGAAGCTCGAACAACCCGCCCACGCGGTCGCGAACGGTTACTTCATCGGCGCGATCAACCGCGTCGGCACCGAGGCGCCCTGGAACATCGGCAAGTTCTACGGCCATTCCTACTGGTGCGATCCCCGCGGGCGGATCCTCGCCGAGGGGAGCGAGGAGGCAGACGAGCTCGTCGTCGCGGAGATGGACCTCGCCCAGATCGACGAGGTCCGCGACACCTGGCAGTTCTTCCGCGACCGCCGGCCCGAAAGCTACGGAACGCTCACCGAGCAGCGCTGAACGAAGGAGGAGACCATGAGGATCCGGATCGAGGGAGGCACCGTCGTCACCGCGGCGGACGCGACCCGGGCGGACGTGCTCGTCGAGGGGGAGACCGTGACCCTCGTCGGCCGGGATCTCTCCCGGATCGCGGGCCCGGTCGACCGGACGATCGACGCGAGGGGGAAGTACGTGCTCCCCGGGGGGATCGACGTCCACACCCACCTCGACATGCCGTTCGGCGGCACGACCTCCGCCGACGACTTCGAGACCGGCACGATCGCGGCCGCGTGCGGCGGCACGACCACCGTCGTCGACTTCGCGATCCAGCCGCAGGGCGGCACGCTCTCCGAGGGGCTCGCGCAATGGCACCAGAAGGCCGAGGGGAAGGCGGCCGTCGACTACGGCTTCCACATGATCGTCCGGCAGGTCACCGCCGGCACGCTCGCCGAGATGGACCGGCTCGTGAAGCACGAGGGCGTGACCTCGTTCAAGCTCTTCACCGCCTACCCCGGCGTCTTCATGGTCGACGACGCGTCGATCTTCAAGGCGCTGCAGAAGACAGGCGAAAACGGCGGCCTCATCTGCGCGCACGCGGAGAACGGCGGCGTCATCGACGTCCTCGTCGCCCAAGCCCTCGCGCAGGGACACGTCGAGCCACGCTGGCACGGCCTCACCCGCCCCGCGCGCCTCGAGGCCGAAGCGACGAACCGGGTCATCGCGCTCGCCGAGGTCGCGCACGTCCCGGTCTACATCGTGCACCTGTCGGCGACCGAGGCGCTCGCCGAGGTCCGCGAGGCGCGCGACCGCGGGGTCGCGGCCTTCGCCGAGACCTGCCCGCAGTATCTCTTCCTGTCGCACGAGAACTACGAGGAGCCTGGCTTCGAGGGCGCCAAGTACGTGATGAGCCCACCGTTGCGTCCCAAGGGCAACGAGCGAGGCCTCTGGCAGGGGCTGCGGCAGGATGACCTCCAGCTCGTCTCGACCGACCACTGCCCCTTCTGCATGAGGGAGCAGAAGGAGCTCGGCAAGAACGACTTCTCGAAGATCCCGAACGGCGCGCCGGGCATCGAGACGCGCCTATTGCTCCTCTGGGACGCGGTCCGGCGCAAGGAGCTGGAGCTGAACCGCTTCGTGCAGATCACGGCCACGGCCCCCGCGAAGCTCTTCGGCCTCTACCCGAGGAAGGGGACGATCGCGCCGGGCTCGGACGCGGACCTCGTGGTCTGGGATCCCGGGAAGAGCCTGACCCTCTCCGTGAAGAGCCTGCACATGAACGTCGACTACAACCCGTTCGAGGGCAAGCAGCTCCAGGGCGCGCCGGAGACCGTGCTCTCCCGCGGCGAGGTCGTCTACGAGAAGGGGCGTTTCTCGGGCAGGAAGGGGCGCGGCAAGTTCCTGCAGCGGTCTGCGCGACAGTTCGACTAGAATGTGGGTAACCGTTCACCGCCCGGAAAGGCAATGCCCATGAGGAAACCGAGGAGCCAGGGGGCATGGAGCGGCCGCTCTTTTCCTGGTTTCATGATTCCTGATGAGCATCTCCCGCGGGGAATGCGGCTCCGTACCGCGAACGGCTACGAATGTTGAGTTGGCTCGGCCGGGTGGTGGGCGTCCTGAGGCCCGAGGTGGGCCAGCTCCTTCAGGGAGCCGCGACGTGGCGGCCCGTAGCGGATCTTCCAGCACAGATAGAGCTCTTGCCCTGACGGGAGGTCGAGCCATGGACGGCGCGAAGATTCTGGAGAAGCATCGCGAGTACGTCTTCCCCGCGGTCATCTACTACTACCAGGAGCCGCTCGTGCCGGTGCGGGCGGAGGGGCTCCACGTCGAGGCCGCCGACGGGCGGCGCTACCTCGACTTCTTCGGCGGCATCCTGACCGTCTCGGTCGGTCATTGCCACCCCCGCGTGCTCGAGAAGACGATCGAGCAGATGAAGAAGCTCCAGCACCTCTCGACGCTCTATCCCAACGAGCCGATGGGGCTGCTCGCCGAGAAGATCGCCGGGCTCGCCCCCCAGCCAAAGCGCGAGGCAGGGCGGATGAGCCCGACCGAGGGTGCGGGGGCACGGGGGGCATGGGAGGGGCGCAGGCCGGAGGCCGAGGACCGCACGGGTCCCCCGATCCGATGGAAGAGCTTCTTCACGAGCAGCGGCACCGAGGCGAACGAGATGGCGGTCCTGACCGCGAAGGTCGTGACCGGCACCACCGACATGATCGCCTTGCGCCACTCCTACGGCGGCCGGGCGACGCTCGCCGTCAACATGATGGGGCAGGCCCCCTGGCGCGTGATCCCGGCGCAGCTCCCGGGCATCCGGCACGCCCACGCGCCGTACTGCTACCGCTGCGACTTCGGGCTCTCCTACCCGGACTGCGGCCTGCGCTGCGCGAAGGACGTCGAGACGCTCATCCAGACCGAGACCCACGGGCGGATCGCCTGCCTCGTCGCCGAGCCGATCATGGGCGTCGGCGGCTTCATCACCCCCCCGCGCGAATACTTCCAGGAACTGGTCCCGATCGTCCGCAGGTATGGCGGCCTCTTCATCGCGGACGAGGTCCAGACCGGCTGGGGACGGACGGGCGGGCACTGGAACGGCATCGAGCACTGGGGCGTCGTGCCCGACATGCTCACCTACGCGAAGGGGCTCGCCAACGGCGCGCCCATCGGGGCGACGCTCGCCCGCGCTGAGGTCGCCGACGGCTTCAAGGGGCTCACGCTCGCGACCTTCGGAGGCAACCCGGTGAGCATGGCGGCGGCGCTCGCGACGATCGAGGTCATCGAGGAGGAGAGGCTCCTCGTCAACGTCGAGACCGTCGGCGCCCACCTGCGGGGCCGGCTCGGCGAACTGGCCGAGAAGCACCGGGCCATCGGCGACGTGCGGGGCATGGGGCTGATGCAGGCCATCGAGCTGGTCCGCGACCGGAGGACGAAGGAGCCGGACGCGGCCGTGACCGCGCGCTTCCTCGAGGCGACCCGGCGCGCCGGGCTGCTCATCGGCAAGGGTGGCCTCTATGGGAACTCGGTCCGGATCGCTCCGCCGATGACCGCGACGAAGAACGACGTGGACGAGGCGGCGAAGCTCATGGACTGCGCCCTCTCCGAGGCGACCGGGCCCTGATCCCGTCTTATTCACGGTCCGGCGTAGCGAGGCGTTCGAGACCGCGAGCCGAGAAGGGCAAGCGAGAGCGACGACCGACGAGGCGTCGCGTAAAGCACCTCCCCCCCGAAGTCGTTTGGAGGGTGGCAAGCCCCCCCTTCGGGAGGCGCGGGATCGGACGCCGCAGCAGCCGGACCGTGAATAAGACGGGGTAACTGCACCCTTCTCGCCGGCCAGGGCCGCGCCTCACATGGGGTGATTGCTTCTTACGGACGGATTAGGGGCGACCGCGGCAGCTTGACTTTGCGCCGCAGGGCGCGAAGGATCGAGGAACACGGGTGGGAGGGGTCCCACCCTGGGCGGCAAAGGCCTCCGCCCCTATTATCCGAGCTGCCCATGTCCGACCATCCCTCCCCCCTCTCCGCCGTCATCGCCGAGGACGACGACGCCGCGACGACCGGAATCCCCTCCGCCGCTCGCCGCGCCCAGCCGCCGCCCCCGCCGGTCGAGGTCACCGAGGCGCTGCTCCACGCGCTGCCCAAGACCGACCTCCACTGCCACCTCGATGGCTCGCTCCGGATCGGGACGATCCTGGAGCTGGCCGAGCAGGACAAGGTCGACCTTCCGGCGGGTGATCCCGAGGGGCTCTCGCGCGCCATCCATATGGGCCAGGTCTGCGAGAGCCTCGAAGACTACCTATCGGCCTTCGACATCACCCTCTCCGTGCTCCAGACCGAGGCCGGGCTCTTCCAGGCGGCGCACGAGCTGGCCCTCGACGCCGCCGCCGAGAACGTCCGCTACCTGGAGGTCCGCTACTCGCCCGCCCTCCACGTGCAGCGGGGGCTCAAGCTCACCGCGGTCATCGAGGCCGTCCTCGAAGGGCTGCGCGAGGCCAAGCGCGAGACCCGCATCAAGGCCGGCGTCATCATCTGCGGCATCCGCAACCAGGACCCGCAGACCTCGCTGCGCCTCGCCGAGCTGGCGGTCGCGTACAAGAACAAGGGCGTCAAGGGCTTCGATCTCGCCGGCGCCGAGTACAACTTCCCGGCCAAGGACCACAAGGCCGCCTTCCAGCTCATCCTGAACAACAACGTCAACTGCACCTGCCACGCGGGCGAGGCGTACGGGCCGGAGTCGATCGCCCAGGCGCTCCACTACAACGGCGCGCACCGGATCGGTCACGGCACGCGGCTGCGCGAGGATGGCGATCTGCTCAACTACGTGAACGACCACCGGATCCCGCTCGAGGTCTGCCTCTCGTCGAACGTCCAGACCCGCGCGGTGCGGGACATCGCGTCCCACCCGCTCAAGTTCTACTTCGATTACGGCCTGCGGGTGACCGTGAACACCGATAACCGGCTCATCACCGACACCACGGTGACCAAGGAGCTGTGGCTTGCCCACCGCCACCTCGGCCTGTCGCTCGAGGACATCTGCACGGTGCTCGTCTCGGGTTTCAAGAGCGCCTTCCTCCCGTCACGGGAGCGGGCCGACCTGCTCGAGGTCGTCAACCGCGAGATCTCCGAGGTCGTCGCCCGCTTCCACCAGGTCGAGCCGCTCTCCGCGGCGCGGACGGCGTAGATGTCCCTGCTCGCCATGGTCCTCGCCGGCGGCGAGGGGCGGCGCATGGAGCCCCTCACCCGCGAGCGGGCCAAGCCGGCCGTGCCCTTCGGCGGCCGCTACCGGATCATCGACTTCGCCCTGTCGAACTTCGCGAACAGCGGCGTGCTCAAGGTCAAGGTCCTCACCCAGTACAAGAGCGACTCCCTGAACGTCCACCTGTCGCGCGGCTGGCGGCTCTCCGCGTTCCTCGGCCACTACGTCGAGTCGGTGCCCGCCCAGATGCGCACCGGCCCGGAGTGGTTCAAGGGATCGGCCGACGCCATCTACCAGAACCTGAACCTCATCACCGACGAGCAGCCGGACCAGGTCTTCGTCTTCGGCGCCGACCACGTCTACCGGATGGACGTGCGCCAGATGCTCGACTTCCACGAGCGGCGTCGGGCCGACTGCACCGTGACCGCGATCCCCGTCCCCATCGAGCAGGCGCGCGCGTTCGGGGTGATCGAGGTGGACGCCGAGGGACGGATGATCGGCTTCTCCGAGAAGCCCGCGCGGCCACGCTCCATGCCCGGCGATCCGACGCGGGCGCTCGCCTCGATGGGCAACTACCTCTTCACCACCCAGTCCCTCGTGCGCGAGGTCACGCGCGACGCCCTCCTCGAGGGCAGCACCCACGACTTCGGGCGCGACATCATCGCCGGCATGTACGAGCGCAGCCGCGTCTTCGTCTACGACTTCGCGAAGAACGTCGTGCCCGGGCAGGGTCCCAAGGAGCGCGGCTACTGGCGCGACGTCGGCACCATCGACGCCTACTACCACGCGAACCTCGACCTCGTGGACGTGGAGCCCGTCTTCAGCCTCTACAACGAAGCCTGGCCCATCTTCACCGTCCAGTACAACTACCCGCCCGCGAAGTTCGTCTTCGCCGACCGGAAGAGCGGGCGGGTCGGCATGGCGACCGACTCCCTCGTCTCCGAGGGCTGCATCATCTCCGGTGGAGAGGTCGATCGCTCGATCCTCTCGCCCCGGGTCCGCATCAACTCCTATTCCAGGATCGAGGGCTCGATTCTCTTCGAGGGCGTCCACGTCGGCCGCCGCTGCAGGATCCGGAACGCGATCATCGACAAGAACGTGGACATCCCCCCCGAGATGGTCATCGGCTACGACCGCGAGGACGACGAGAAGCGCTTCCACGTCACCGAGGGCGGCGTCGTCGTCATCCCCAAGGCGATGCACCTCGAGGGGTGATCCCGGGGCGCCGGGTCAGGCGTGGCCGTAT